>NZ_JARAMH010000010.1:0-11266 GCF_029524215.1 Kocuria oceani
CGATCAATCGGGGGGGAACTGCGAACTCATGGGGGACTCGGGGCCGGTCCATGGTGGCTCCCCAAGTTGCCGGCCCCGGCGCCGTCTCGCCGGCACGTCCACATCGAACGGTGGCGGTCCCCCGCAGCAGATGAACCCTGCTAATCCCGAGGCATGAGCGAACTGCAGAGCACGGCGGACCTCCTCGACACCGGCCTGAGCAACCACGAGATCCGCCGTCGGATCCGCACCGGGAAGCTTCAGCGGGTGCACCCCGGATACTTCATCGCCGCGGACCGGCTCCCGAGCCTGACCCCGGAGCAACGCATGCTCCTGAAGCACCGAGCCTTTGCGCGGGCCGCACACACCGTTCCGGTGTTCTGCCTGGCCTCGGCGGCTGTGGTGCACGGCCTGGGACTGCGGCGGGTGCCCTCCCGGATCCACACCGTCTCACCGCCCGGGCACGGCACGCACCACGGGTACGACGGCGTCGTCCGCCATCAGACGAGGCTGCCGACCGCGGACGTGGTGGTGGTGGACGGGCTGCGCACCACCTCGGCGGAACGGACGCTGCTGGACTGCGCACGCCTGTTGCCGTTCACCGATGCCGTGGTGCTCGCGGACCAGGCGCACCTGCTGGGAGTCTCCCGCACCCGCTTGGAGTCGCTGCTTCCGGAGTGGGCCGGGCAGCGCGGAGTCCGGCGCGCGCGATCGGTGCTGACCGTCATGGATCCGCGCTCCGAGTCCGTCGGGGAGACGCTCACCCGGTTGTTGCTGATGGAGTACTCGCTGCCCGTGCCGGAGCTGCAATGGGTCATCGACGGCCGCAGCGGGTCCTACCGCGCCGACTTCGCCTGGCCGGAGCACCGCCTGGTGCTCGAGTTCGACGGGGAGACCAAGTACGTCGGCACAATGACCATCCACTCCGTCCTCCGGGACGAACGACGCCGCGAGAGCGAGATCCAAGAACTCGGCTGGACGGTGATCCGGGTGGGGTGGCATGACGTCGTACGCCGTCCCGCGGCGACCGTCGCCCGGATCGAGACGGCTCTTCGCCGAGGAACGGGCGCCCGCTGACTCCTTGGTCACCGATGCTCGGCGCCGCATCCGATGCCGCAATTGCTGCCGGCTTGCGAGGTTCTCCTGCTGTCATGTGCTGTCGACGAGCCACCCGCCCCGCGATGCCCTTGCCTCATCCCTTCTAATCCCTTGCCGCCCAGTTCGAGTCCCCCATGTGCTCGCAATTCCCCCAGGACGATCCGGGGGAATTGCGAGCACATGGGGGAGTCGGCGGGGCCTGGGGGAGTCGGCGAGCACATGGGGGACTCGGCGGGGACTTGGGGGAGTCGGCGGGGCAGGAAGGGGACTCGGCGAGGGGTGCGGTGCGGGGTGGGTGGGGACTGCGGCAACTGGGGTGTGGGGGGCTCGGGAGAGGGGAGGGGGAGGCGGGCGGCCGATACGATGTCCCGGTGACAGAATCCACCCCGCCAGGAGCCGCCGCCCGCCCTCTGCTCGGGCCCGCGGAGATCCGCGCGCTCGCGGAGCAGCTGGGCATCCGGCCGACCAAGACGCTCGGGCAGAACTTCGTGATCGATCCCAACACGATCCGGCGGATCATCGCAGCCGCACGGCTGGGCGAGCACGAGACGGTGCTGGAGGTGGGACCGGGCCTGGGCTCGCTCACCCTCGGGCTGCTCGACGCCGCGGAGCAGGTGGTGGCGGTGGAGATCGACCCCCCGCTGGCCGCGCAGCTGCCCCGGACCGTGGAACGCTTCCGGCCGGAGCTGGCCGACCGGCTGCACGTGCTCGAGCAGGACGCCCTGCGCGTGCTCGAGCTCCCGGCCGAGCCCACCGCCCTGGTGGCGAACCTGCCCTACAACGTGGCCGTCCCCGTGCTGCTGCACCTGCTGGCCCGGTTCCCCTCGATCCGGCACGGGCTGGTCATGGTCCAGGAGGAGGTGGCGGACCGGCTCGCCGCGGCGCCGGGGTCCAAGGTCTACGGCGTGCCGTCGGTCAAGGCCGCCTGGTACGCCGAGGTCACGAAGGCGGGGACGATCGGCAAGAACGTGTTCTGGCCGGCCCCCCAGATCGCCTCCGGGCTGGTGCGCTTCGTGCGCCGCGAGCAGCCGGTGGCGGAGGTGGACCGGCAGCTCGTCTTCGCCGCCGTGGACGCGGCGTTCGCCCAGCGGCGCAAGACCCTGCGCGCCGCTCTCGCCGGGTGGGCCGGCTCCGCCGCGGCGGCCGGGGAGCTGCTCGAGGCCGCGGGGATCGACCCCGGGCAGCGCGGCGAGAAGCTGGACGTGACCGCCTTCGCCCGGATCGCCCGGGCCGGGGCCGCCGCCGGGCTCACCGCCGGAGCGCGCGGCGCATGAGCACGATGATGCTCACGGAGCAGGCCCAGGCCCCCGGCAAGGTCAACCTCTTCTTCGCCGCCGGCCCGCCGCGCCCGGACGGCTACCACGACGTGGTCAGTCTGTACTGCGCGGTCGGCACGACCGAGACCGTGACCGCCACGCTCACCGCGGGGACCGGGATCACCGTGGGCGTCGCCGCGGTCCCCGGCTCGCTCGTGGCCCAGCAGATCGCCCTCGGCAGCTTCCGCCTCGACGCGGTCCCCACCGACGACTCCAACCTGGTGGTCCGCGCCGCCCGCGCCGTGCTCGGACACCTGCCCGCGCTGCCCGGCGGCCTCCACCTGCAGATCGACAAGGCCGTGCCCGTGGCCGGCGGCATGGGCGGGGGCTCTGCCGACGCCGCCGCCGCCCTCGTCGCCGTGAACCGGCTCGCGGCCCGGGCCGGCGGCGTCCCCGGGCTCGACGACGACGCCCTGCTGCGGCTCGCGGCCGGTCTCGGCGCGGACGTGCCCTTCGCCCTCACGGGAGGCGCGGCGGTGGGCACCGGCACGGGCACCCGGGTGCGGCCCGCGGCGGTCGGCGCGCCCCTGCACCTGGTGCTGGTGGCCGCCGAGGCGGGCCTGTCCACACCGGCCGTCTACGCCGAACTCGACCGGCTGCGCGCGGCCGGGGGCGTGCCGGCGCCCGGGCTGCCGGAGGGGCTCGAGCACGCCCTGGCGGCCGGGGCGCCGGAGGAGCTGGCCCCGCTGCTGGCCAACGACCTCCAGCCCGCCGCCCTCTCCCTGGCCCCGCAGCTGGCACCGGTCCTGGCCGCGGGCGCGGCGGCGGGTGCCCTGGCGAGCTTCGTGTCCGGCTCCGGGCCCACCGTGGCCCACCTGCTGGCGGACGCGGACGCGGCCGAGGACCTGGCCGACCGGCTCAGGGGCCGGGGAGCGCCGGCGCTGGCGGTGCGCGCTCCCGGGCACTGATCGCGCCTCCGACGCGTCGCAGCACGGACGCGTTCCTTCCGGGACGATCTCGCAGGATGCGCAGCAGATGTGTGCAGATGCACATGACATGATGCTGGGGTCGGGTGGAACACGGCGATACCGGGATCGCGCGATCGGTGCGCAGCCTGACCGATGAGCGAGCCCGGGTGATGGTGGCGGTCCTGACGTACCGGCCTCCTCAGGACCTGGCCGCTGTCCTGCTGCTGCTCGTGCGACAGGCGGACAGGTGCGCGGACAGCGTCGAGGTCCTCGTCGTGGACAACGATCCCGAAGCCGGTGCCCGCGGCCTGGTGCCGGCGTTCACGGGACCGGTGCGGTACGTGCACGAGCCGACGCCCGGCATCGCCGCAGCCCGCGGAGCAAGCATGCTTTCCGGGGCGTGCGGGTACGTCTACAGCGAGTGCCGGCGCTCCACGGAGTGACGGGCCTGCTCAGCCCACGGGGACCCGCTCCCGGTCGAGGAGGCCCAGCAGATAGGCCCCGTAGCCGCTCTTGAGGAGACTCTCGGCGCGTTCGAGGAGCTCGGCGTCGGTGAGCATGCCCATCCGCCAGGCCACCTCCTCCGGGCACCCGATGGACAGCCCCTGTCGAGCCTGGACCGTGCGCACGAATGCACTCGCGTCGGCCAGGGAATCGAAGGTCCCGGTGTCGAGCCAGGCGGTGCCGCGGTCCAGGAGCTGCACGTGGAGCTGGCCGCGCTCGAGGTAGAGCCGATTGAGATCCGTGATCTCCAGTTCCCCGCGGGCCGAGGGCCGGAGCGACCGGGCCAGATCGACCACTTGGTTGTCGTAGAAGTACAGGCCCGGGATCGCGTAGCGGCTGCGCGGCCGCTCGGGCTTCTCCTCGATCGAGACGGCCCGGCGGTCGTCGTCGAACTCGACCACGCCGTAGGCCGTGGGGTCCGCCACGCGGTAGCCGAAGACGGCGGCCCCCGTGATGTCCTCGAAGCGCCGGAGCCGCGTGCCGAGACCGGGTCCGTAGAAGATGTTGTCGCCGAGCACGAGGCACACGGTGTCGTTGCCGATGTGGTCGGCGCCGAGCACGAAGGCCTGGGCGAGTCCGTCCGGGCTCGGCTGGACGGTGTAGCTGATGGACACGCCGAAGCGGCTGCCGTCCCCCAGCAGACGCTGGAACTGCGGTCCGTCCTCGGGCGTGGTGATGATCAGGATGTCCCGGATCCCCGCGAGCAGCAGCGTGGACAGCGGATAGTAGATCATCGGCTTGTCGTACACGGGCACCAGCTGCTTGCTGATGCCCTGCGTGATCGGGTGCAGACGGCTCCCGGTGCCCCCTGCCAGAATGATGCCCCGCATGGTCGTTTCCCCTTCCCCATGGGATTTACCTTTGTAACTGTATGAGATTCGTTATTTTTGCGCGTCCCCCGTTGTGCCCACCGACCAGGGCTCGCGGCGAGCCGTAAGATCACCGGCATGTCTCATCTGCTCATCACCGGAGGCGCCGGGTTCATCGGCTCCAACTTCGTCCGCCACGTCCTGCGGGAGACCGATCACCGGGTGACGGTCCTGGACCGGATGACCTACGCCGCGAACGAGGCCTCACTGGCGGGTCTGGATCCGCAGCGGTTCGAGCTCGTCGTGGGGGATGTCGCGGACGCCGAGGTCGTCGACGACCTGGTGCGGGCGGCGGACGCCGTGGTGCACTTCGCCGCGGAGTCGCACAACGACAACTCGCTGAACGACCCCTGGCCGTTCGTGCACACCAACCTCATCGGCACGTACACCGTGCTGGAGGCCGTACGCCGCCACCGCACACGCTTCCACCACGTCTCGACCGACGAGGTCTTCGGTGACCTGCAGCTCGATGACCCGCAGCGCTTCACGGAGGAGACCCCCTACAATCCGTCGAGCCCGTACTCCTCGACCAAGGCGGGCTCCGACCTGCTGGTCCGCGCCTGGGTGCGCTCCTTCGGCGTGGAGGCCACGCTGAGCAACTGCTCCAACAACTACGGCCCGTACCAGCACGTCGAGAAGTTCATCCCTCGCCAGATCACCAACGTCCTGTGGGGCGTGCGGCCCAAGCTCTACGGCGAGGGGCGCAACGTGCGGGACTGGATCCATGCCGAGGACCACTCTGCGGCCGTGCTGCGGATCCTGGAGGCGGGTGCGCCCGGACGGACCTATCTCGTCGGGGCCGACGGCGAACTGGACAATCTCACGGTGCTGCGCACGATCCTGCGGTTGATGGGCCGAGACGAGAACGACTTCGACCACGTCCGGGACAGGGCGGGGCACGATCTGCGCTACGCGATCGACGGCACCCGCACCCGTGAGGAGCTGGGGTGGGAGCCCTGCTACACCGACTTCGAGTCCGGGCTCGGTGCCACGGTGTCCTGGTACGCCGAGCACCGGGACTGGTGGGAGCCCGTCAAGGCGGCCACGGAGGCGAAGTACGCGGAGGCCGGACAGTGAGCTCGTCCGAGCCGGCCGTGCGAGGCACGGCGATCCCCGGCCTGCTGCTGGTCGACCTGCCCGTGCACGGGGACGACCGGGGCTGGTTCAAGGAGAACTGGCAGCGGACCAAGGCCGTGGCCGCAGGAGTCCCGGACTTCGGCCCCGTGCAGAACAACATCTCCTTCAACGGGGGCCGCGGCACCACGCGTGGGATCCACGCGGAGCCGTGGGACAAGTATGTCTCGGTCGCCACCGGCAGGGTCTTCGGGGCCTGGGTGGACCTGCGCGGAGGAGACACCTTCGGGACCGTGGTCACGTGCGAGATCGACCCTGCGACGGCCGTCTTCGTGCCACGGGGGGTCGGCAATGCCTTCCAGACGCTCGACGACGCCACGGCGTACACCTACCTCGTGAACGACCACTGGTCCGGCGACGCCCTCGACGAGTACAGCTTCCTGAATCTCGCCGACGAGACGGTGGGGATCGACTGGCCCGTCCCTCTGGAGCAGGCCCAGCTGTCCGAGAAGGACCGCCGGCACCCGCGGCTGTCCGAGGTCGTGCCGCTCCCGCCTGCCCCCGTGCTGGTCGTCGGACGCACCGGCCAGCTCGGCCGGGCCCTGGTCGAGCTGCTCGAGCGCCGCGGTCTGCCCCATCGTGCCGTGGACCGAGCGGAGCTCGACCTCGCCGATCCGGATGGTTGGCCCGAAGGGCTGCGCACGGGGGAGCACCTGCGGCGATACCGCGCGGTGCTCAACGCGGCGGCGCACACCGCGGTCGACGACGCAGAGACCCCCGACGGGCGCACGGCCGCCTGGGCGGCCAACGCCACCGGCGTGGCCGCTCTCGCGGGTGCGTGTGCGGCCGCCGGGGTGCCGCTGCTGCACGTGTCGACCGACTACGTCTTCGACGGCACACTCCCGCACGACGAGGCGTACCCCGTGGATGCGCCGCTCGCACCGCTGTCCGTCTACGGGCAGTCCAAGGCCGCGGGCGAGGCCGCCGTCACGGCCCTGCCCCGGCATTGGCTCGTGCGCACCAGCTGGGTGATCGGCCGAGGCCACAACTTCGTCTCCGTGATGGCCGGTCTCGCCTCCCGCGGGATCTCGCCCCGCGTGGTGGACGACCAGGTCGGTCGGCTCACTTTCGTGGAAGATCTGGCCGCAGGACTGCTCCACCTCGTGGACCACCGGGCACCGTGGGGCACCTACCACCTCACGGGGGCCGGGGAGCCGTTGTCCTGGGCGGCCGTCGCCCGTCACGTGTTCGAGCGCGTGGGGGCGGACCCGGAGCGGGTGGTCCCCGTGTCCACGGCCGAGTACGTGGACGGACGCACCGGGGTGGCCCCGCGTCCGGCCAACAGCGTCCTGGACCTGTCCGCCCTGCGTCGCACGGGTTTCGAGCCCCGGGATCATATGGAACTTCTGGGGACACATCTCCATGCGGACGGCGCGACCGGGAGACCTCGCGACTGAGCCGCTCCACCTCCTCGACAGACCCCGCCGGGATTCCGGCGGGGTCTGTTCCGTGCTGTGAGAACACAGCCCCCATGTCAGAGGAGGGTGCACGTCCGGGGCGGAGCCGGGAGGCCGGTACCGGAAGTCATGCCCCGTCCACCTGCCGGCGCACCACGACGTGGCGTGCGGCTGACGCACCCTTCCCGAGGTGGTGTCCCGAGCATGTGCAATAGCAAAAAAGGGGACAGAAAAGATACAGATGCAATGAATTGCCACTGCTAACGTCCTCCACAACTGCAGGCGCACGGAACCCGGAAGTTCGCGGTTTCGCCTGCACGCACCGGGGAAGGGGTTCCCCGGTGGACCACAGGGGGGATTCCGGCGGGTAGGCACCGCATCGGACGAGGACCGGCCACGGGGGTGGCGTCCGATCGTCCGGGGCGGCGCCCGGCCGGAGCAGAACGATCGGGGAATCACCATGACAAGCACCTCACGATCCGGCGGGGCACCGGACGCGGACCGGACGGTCCCGCGCTCCGGCTCCCCGTTGCGCAGGCTGGGCACCGGCGGGCTGGCCCTCGTCCTGGCCGCCTCGCTGTACGGCTGCGCGGACGCGGGAACGGGAAGCGCATCCGCCGTCGAGGCCACCACCGGGACCTCCGGGTCCGGCGCGTCGGCCGGCGAGACGCCGGACGCCTCCGCGTCCGAGGACCGCGGACCGGACGAGGCTCCGGAGGCGTCCGACGAGGCGTCCGACGCGGTGTCCGAGGAGGCGACGGACGAGGCCCAAGAGCCGGTGCGGGTCGCGGTGCCGGCAGAGCCCGGCGAGCCGGCCGTCGTCGAGGGCGGCGGCACCGGGAAGGAAGAGCGTTCGACCACCGAGACCGTCGGGCTGGACGAGCCCGTCCAGCCCGCGAAGGGCCTGGAGATCGCCGTCGAGTCCACGAAGGCCGTCCAGGCGGAGGGCATGGGTCCCGGCGGGATGTCCGGGCCCGCGATCACCGTGGTCGTGACGGTGCGCAACGCGACGGACTCCCCGGTCTCGACCATCGGGAGCAGCGTCACCCTGACGTACGGCCCCGACGACCGCCCGGGGGAGCCCTCCCGCCAGCCCGACGACGCCGGCCTGCCCGGCGAGGTCGCGCCCGGGAAGACCGTCTCCGGCACCTACACGTTCCTCGTTCCCGAGGACCAGCGGGAGGATGTCGTGATCACGGCCTCCTATCGCGCCACCGACCCGGCCGCGGTCTTCGCCGGCCGGGCGCACGACCAGGGAGCGGGCGCGTGAAAGCCCGCCCGCAGCCCCGCCCCAGCACCGCACACCACGACCTCGGAGGTCACCGCATGAAAAGAATCCTGGTCCCCGCCTGCGGCCTGCTCCTGGTCGTCGGCGCGCTGGCGCCCGCGCCTGCCTACGCGGACTCCGCCCCGGCGGATCCCTCGGACCCCCGCACGCCTCCCACCGTGACGGCGGACGCACTGCCCACCGTCCAGATCAACGGCGTCGTGTGGGACCAAGAGGTGGTCGGCAACACGGTCTACGCCGTGGGCGAGTTCACCTCGGCGCGCCCTGCGGGCGTTGCGGCCGGGCAGCAGGAGACCCCGCGCGCCAACGTCCTCGCCTACCGGCTCGACACCGGTGAGCTGATCAAGGAGTTCGCGCCCACGGCCAACGGGGTCGTCAAGACCGTCACCGCGAGCCCCGACGGCAAGCTGCTCTACCTCGGCGGGTCGTTCACGGAGATCAGCGGGGAGACCCGCTACCGGATCGCCGCCCTCAATCCCACCACGGGCGCGGTGGACCCCAGCTTCCGGCCGGTCCCCGACTCGAGGGTCAACGCCATCGTGACCGACGGGAAGTCCGTCTACTTCGGCGGCTGGTTCAGCGCCGTGGGCAACCAGCCCCGCGGGGGTCTCGCGGCCGTGGACGCCCGCAGCGGTGAGCTGCGGCCGTGGACGCCCGTCGCGGACGGCCCGGTGGACTCCATGGTCATCTCCCCCGACGGGGGGAAGGTCGTGGTCGGCGGCGACTTCGAACGGCTCAACAACTCCTCGGACCCGGGCATGGGCATGGGCGCGATCTCGACCACGGACGGCAGCCTCCGGCCGTGGAAGGTCGGCTCCACGGTGCGGAACGGCGTGGGGGACGGCGGCATCTCTGCGCTGACCACCGACGGCGAGTACGTCTACGGCACCGGCTGGACCTGGCTGCGCAACTCCAACTTCGAGGGGACCTTCAAGGCGTCCTGGGCCGACGGCAGCATCGAGTGGCTCGAGGACTGCCACGGGGACTCCTACGACGTGGTGCCCCACTCCGGGGTCGTGTACGTGGCCAACCACGCCCACAACTGCGAGTCCCTCGGGGAGTTCACGGACAGCCGTCCACGCACCTTCTACCGGGCCAACGCCTTCAGCGAAGAGGCCACCGGGGTGCTGGGCAGCACACGGGACGAGTACTTCGACTTCTCGGGCAACCCGGCCCCGAGCATGCTTAACTGGTTCCCCGACCTCGAGGGGGGCTCCTACACCGGTCAGTACCAGGCCGCCTGGACCGCCGAGGCCGCGGGCGACTACGTGGTCATGGGCGGGGAGTTCCCGCGGGTCAACGGCAAGGGCCAGCAGGGCCTGGTCCGCTTCTCCACCCGGGCGAAGGCACCGAACGCCGTGGGTCCCCGGCCGGGCGGGACCGACATGGGGCTGACCGCGTCGTCCCACAGCGGCGGCACCGTGAGCCTGGCCTGGACCGCAGCATCGGACCAGGACAACGAGAACCTCACCTACCGCATCGTCCGGGACGGCAACACCGCCCAGCCGGTCGGCGAGGTCAAGGGCCGGCACCGGTTCTACAACCGCGCGCGCATGGCCTACACCGACTCCACCGCACAGGCCGGCAAACAGCACACGTACCAGGTCGTGGCCGTGGACCCGACCGGACGCACGGTCGCCTCGTCCCCGGTGCAGGTCACCGCGGCCGGAGGTGCCGCACCGACCGGGTACACGCGCTCGGTGCTCCAGGACGCCCCGACGCACTACTGGCGGATGGGCTCACTCGACGCCGGACTGGTCGACGTGGCGGGTGGCGCCGGGCTGACGGCCGACGGCCAGGTCACCGGACCCGTCGCGGGCACCGTGCAGGGTTCGGACCAGGCGACCCGCTTCGCCCGCACCGACACCACGAAACCTGCGGGCTCCGCGTCCACGACGCAGCAGGAGCTGGGACCCCAGAGCTTCACCACCGAGACGTGGATCAAGACCACGACCACGGCAGGCGGACGGATCCTTGGCTTCGAAAGCGAGGTGGTCCGCGGAGCCCGGAGCACCGACCGGCACCTGTGGATGGGGGCCGACGGCCGGCTGCACGCCGGCGTCTACCCGGACCGGGCCGTGAAGGCCTCCTCGGACAAGGCCTACAACGACGGTGCCTGGCACCACGTGGCCATGTCGCTCGGCGCGGACGGGCTCGCGCTCTACGTGGACGGCGAGAAGGTGGCCCAGAACACGGAGGCCACGTCCGCCCAGTACTACGACGGGATGTGGCGCCTCGGCGGTGCCGTGTCCGCGACGTGGACCGGTGCCGGGGCGACCGGAGAGTTCACGGGCGACATCGACGACACGGCCGTCTACGGCAAGGCACTGGCTGCGGACCGGATCCGTGCACACTACGACGCGGCCGGCGGTGGACAGTCCGAGGCCGTTCCGCCCACTGCATCCATCGCGCACCGGACCACGGGCCTCACCGCGGCCTTCGACGCCTCCGGCTCGAAGCCGGGCGACGCGCCCCTCGCGTCCTGGACGTGGGAGTTCGGCGACGGACAGACCGGCACGGGCAACACGGTGACGCACGACTACGCGAAGGCCGGGACCTACACCGTGAAGCTCACGGTCAGGGACGCGGACGGCCGCACCGGGACCGCTACGCGCTCCGTTGCCGTCACCGAGCCCGAGCAGCCGGCGGAGCCGGGCATGCTGGTCGACGACTCCTTCGACCGCACGGGGACCGGTTTCGGGTCTCCGGGCGAGGGCATGGCGTGGAGCCCGTGGTCCTCCAAGGCCACGATGTCCACGGCCGACGGCGCCGG
>NZ_JARAMH010000011.1:0-172423 GCF_029524215.1 Kocuria oceani
CCCCGGAGGGCGGCGACAAGCCGACCGGTGAGCTGGCCGCGGCGATCGACGACCACTTCGGGTCCTTCGACGCCTTCCGCGCCCACTTCACCTCCGCGGCGACCACGATCCAGGGCTCCGGCTGGGCGATCCTCGCCTTCGAGCCCATCGGCGGCAACCTCGTCATCGAGCAGATGTACGACCAGCAGAACGGCGTGCCCGTCGCCACGATCCCGCTGCTGCAGCTGGACATGTGGGAGCACGCCTTCTACCTCGACTACCAGAACGTCAAGGCCGACTACGTCAAGGCCTTCTGGAACATCGTGAACTGGGCCGACGTCCAGCAGCGCTTCGAGAAGGCGCGCACCGGAGGCACGTCGATCGTCTGATCCCCACCCCGCTCGGTCGGCGCGGAGCGCGCCGCCCACCGCGAGCAGGACCCCCGGACCGCACGGTCCGGGGGTCCTGTGCTGTCTGCGCGGCCCCGGCCGGGCCCACGGACCCCGGCCGGGCTCCGCCTCTCCCGCCGGAGGCGGCGCCCCGCGGCCGGTCGTCCCCGGGCGCGGCCGCACGGCCGGGCATGTCGTCCCATGTCATGGCGGGGTCACAGGTCGATCACGGAACTCGATCCACCCCCGCCCATCCATTAGCGTTCGGAAAGGCGCCGGGGG
Organism: Kocuria oceani; assembly: GCF_029524215.1. Lineage (NCBI taxonomy): Bacteria > Bacillati > Actinomycetota > Actinomycetes > Micrococcales > Micrococcaceae > Kocuria > Kocuria oceani. The sequence continues at coordinate 651 of NZ_JARAMH010000011.1, forward strand.
AGCGGCGCCGGGGACCAGGGGAGACGGGGCGGCACATGCAGAAGGTCATCGCGGTACTGGCGGCCCTGGCGGGGGTGGCCCTCGGGGCGGCGGCGCCGCCGTGGGCGGACGCGGGACTGCGCGAGGACGGCACGGGGTTCGTGACCGGGAACGCCGTCCGGGCCGCGCTGGGCTGGGACGACGCGGCCCTGCGGGCCGAAGCCCCGTCGCTGGAGTTCGTCGCCGAGTCCGAGTCGGTCACCGGCATCTCCTGGTCGTGCGTCCACACCGGGACGGCGGAGGTCGTCCCGCAGCGGACGGACCTGGTCGTCACCGAGTCCCGGGCGGTCACGAGCCGGCCGCAGACCACGTGGTGGGGGACGGTCACCGGCTTCCGGCTGCAGGGCTTCGACGGCCGCGGCGCCTCGAGTGCCGTGCCCGAGGGGCCGGCTCCCGGCTCCTGTCCCACGGGTCCGTGGTCACCGGTCGAGGGCAGCACGCGGACCGTGGAGACGACCGGCGAACCGGTGCTCATGGTGCGCCACGACGGGGCGCAGCACCCGGTGCCGGTGGGCTGAGCCGCGGGCTCAGCCGTGCGGGGAGCCCAGTCGTCGCACGACGTCCCGCGTGGCCGCGACGATCCCGTCCACCTGCTCCGGCGTGATGTCGGCGGAGAGGGTGAAGCGCACCGCGGTGGTGGCGACCTCCGGCGGGTAGCCCATCGCCGTGAGCACGTGCGAGGGCGCGGTGTCCCCGGCCGAGCAGGCCGACCCCGAGGAGACGAGCAGCCCCCGCGACTCCAGGTCCACCAGGACCGTCTCGCCGTTGACCCCGGGGAAGCAGAAGGACACGTGCCCGGGCAGCCGGGACTCCGGGTGCTCCCGCGGGTCGGGGCCGGTCAGCAGGGCCGTGGGCACCTCGGCCAGGACCCCGGTGATCAGCCGGTCCCGCAGCCCGGCCAGGCGCACCGCCTTCGCCGGCCGCTCCTCGGCGGACAGCCGCAGGGCCGTGGCGAGACCGACGGCGCCCGCCACGTCGGAGGTGCCCGAACGCCGGCCGCGCTCGTGCCCGCCTCCGCTCATCAGGGGGCGCAGGGGCGTGCCCCGGCGCACGTAGAGCGCTCCGACGCCCTTCGGCGCCCCGATCTTGTGCCCCGCGAGGCTCAGCGCCGCCACGTCGAGCGCTTGTACGTCCAGCTCCAGCGACCCGGCCGCCTGGACCGCATCCGTATGGAACGGGACTCCCCGTGCCCGAGCCACCGCAGCCAGCTCGGCGACCGCCTGGACCGCACCCGTCTCGTTGTTCGCATACATCACGGATACCACCGCCGTGCCCGGACGAACAGCCCCGGCCAGGTCGGCGGGGTCGACGAGGCCCTCGGCCGAGACGCCCAGCTCGGTCACCTCGAAGCCGTCCCAGCGGGCCAGGTCGCGCCCGGAGTCCAGCACGGCGTGGTGCTCCACGGCGCTCGTCACCACGTGGGTCGTCGAGGCGTCCCGGTCCCGGCGGGCCAGGGCGATGCCCTTGACCGCCAGGTTGTCCGCCTCGGTCCCCCCTGAGGTGAGGACCACCTCCGCGGGCCGGCAGTTGAGCACCTCGGCCACGGCCTGCCGAGCCGCGTCCAGCCCGGCCCGTGCCCGGCGGCCCACCTCGTGGTGGCTGGAGGCGTTGCCGAACTCCTGGGTGAGGTAGGGCCACATGGCCTCCAGGACCTCACGCCGCACGGGAGTGGTCGCGGCCGCGTCGAGGTACAGCACGGTCAGCCCTCCCGGACGTCCAGGACGACGTCGAGGCCCAGGTCCAGATTGCGGGCCGAGTGGGTGAGCGCGCCCACCGAGATGACGTCGACCCCGGTGGCGGCGATCTCCCCGACGGTCTCCAGACTCACCCCGCCGGAGGCCTCCACCGTCGCGCGGCCGTCGATGATCGCCACGCCGCTCACGAGGTCGTCCACCGAGAAGTTGTCCAGCAGCACGGTGTCCGCGCCTCCGGCCAGTACGGCCTCGATCTGGTCCAGCCGGTCGACCTCGACCTCGAGGTGCACCGTGTGGGGCAGACGACGGCGCAGCTGCCGCAGCGCGCCGGTCAGGTCGGTCCCGTCGGCGGTGAGCAGCGCCAGGTGGTTGTCCTTGGCCATCACGGCGTCGGAGAGCGAGTGCCGGTGGTTGTGCCCGCCGCCGCTGCGCACGGCGTGCTTCTCCAGCGCCCGGAGCCCCGGGGTGGTCTTGCGGGTGTCCGCCACCCGGGTCCGGGTGATCGTGCCGGGCGGGAGGTTCGCCGCCTGCTCGACGCGGGAGACGGTCTCCTCGACGGCGGCGACGTAGCGGGCCGTCAGCGTGGCGATCCCGCACATCCGCTGGGTGATGTTCAGGGCCACGCGCTCGCCGGTCAGCACGGACCGGGCGGGGCCGGCCACCACGGCCAGCGTGTCCCCCGCGGCGAAGGAGTCCCCGTCGGCGGGAATCAGCTCCACGGCCACGGCAGGGTCCACGGCGGCGAACGCCGCGGCGAAGACCTGGCCGCCGGAGAAGACGCCGTCCTCGCGCGCGACGAGCTCGGCCCGCGCGAGGGCGGTGGCGGGAATGAGCAGCTCGGACGTGATGTCGCCCCAGGGCGCGTCCTCGGCGAGGCCCCGTTCCACGACCTCGGTGATGGCGGCTCGGGTCAGCATGCGGAGATCCTCTCGAACATGTCGTTGTGCGTATATGAACTCGGAGTGGGCAGATGGCCGTTGCGGGGTGCCGACCGCGCCCGGCGCCAGAAGGTGCGCCCGGCGCGGGCGGGCTCGGGAACCGGGCAGTCCTCCCGGAAGTGGGCGCCCCGGGACTCGGTGCGGTGCAGGGCCGCGGCGGCCACGGCGCGTCCCACGGTGAGCAGGTTCCGGTCCTCGACCGCGGGGCGGGAGAGCGCGCCCGGCGGCCGGAGCGCGGCCAGCCGGTGGACCAGCGCCTCGAGGCCGGAGCCGTCCCGCAGGACGCCGGCGCCGGCCCACATCGCGGCCTGGAAGGCCTGCCGGTCGAACGGCACGCCCGCCCCGGCGGGGTTCGGCAGGGTCAGCACGCCACCGGGCGCGAGCCGGGCGGGGTGCCGCCGGACACCGCGGGTCGGAGCGGGATGCGTCCGGTCGGTGCCGTCGGCCCGGAGGTCCGCGGTCGCCGCGGCGCCCGCCCGGGTCGGGCGCGGCCGGGTCCAGTGCGGCCGACGGACGTCGTCGGGCCGCAGGTCCCCGGCCAGGGCCTCGGCGGTGCGGGCGCCGAACACGGCGCCCTCCAGCAGCGAGTTGGAGGCCAGCCGGTTGGCGCCGTGCACGCCCGTGGCCGCGCACTCGCCCACGGCGTACAGGCCCGGGACGCTCGTGCGGCCGCGGTCGTCGGTCGCGATCCCGCCCATCAGGTAGTGCGCCGCCGGGGTGACGGGCACCGGTTCCCGGGACCAGTCCAGGCCGTGCGCCCGCACGGCGGCGTCGATCGTGGGGAAGCGGCGCGCCAGGTGCTCGGCGGTGTCCGGCTCCGCGTGCCCGGCGCCGGCCGGAGCGGTCATGGCGGTGCAGTCGAGCAGCACCGGCACGCCTCCCTGGGCGAGCGACCGGCGGACGATCTCCCGGGCCACCACGTCCCGCGGGGCGAGCTCGGCGAGCGGGTGCGCGCCCTCCAGGAAGCGCCGTCCGGTGGCGTCCCGCAGCACCGCCCCTTCACCGCGCACGGCCTCGGAGACCAGGAAGCAACCGGGAGCGGCGAGGGCGGTGGGGTGGAACTGCACGAACTCGAGGTCCGCGACGACGGCTCCCGCGCGCAGGGCCGCGGCGATGCCGTCGCCCGTGGCCACCGCGGGGTTGGTGGTGTGGGGATAGAGCTGCCCGGCCCCGCCGGTGGCCAGCACCACGGCGTCCGCCCGCAGCTCGCGCAGCCGGTCGCCGTCGAGGACGAGCGCCCCCCGTACGCTCCCGTGGTGGTCCGCGACCAGGTCCACGAGCATCGTGTGCCGGAGGACGTCCAGGCGCCCGGAGGCCTCGGCGTCCAGCGTCGCCGCCACGAGGGCGCGCTGGATCTCCCGCCCGGTCGCGTCCCCGCCGGCGTGCAGGATGCGGGGCACGGAGTGGGCACCCTCGAGGCCCTCGACCCACGGGGAGTCCGGGCCGTCAGCGCGGTCGAACGCGACGCCGTGCTGCACCAGGGCGGTGATGGCGGCGGCCGAGTCCTGCACGAGCACGCGCACGGCGTCATCGTCGCAGGTGCCGGCCCCGGCTCCGAGGGTGTCCCGGACGTGCAGGGCCACGGAGTCCCGGGCCTGCCCGCCCGGCAGGTCCGCCGTCATGGCGGCGATGCCGCCCTGGGCTCGGACGGTGTTCGTCTCGTCCAGGACGTCCTTGCTCAGCAGCACCACGTCGAGCCCGCGGCCGGCGGCCGCGAGGGCGGTGGTGAGCCCGGCGATGCCGCTGCCCACCACGAGCACGCGCGGGAACGGGGGCGCGCTCACCGCGGAAGCGCCGCCAGCATGCGCTCGAGCGCCACCTCGGCGTCCCGGGCGGTCGCGGCGTCCACCGCGATCCGGTTGATCACCCGGCCGGCCACGAGCTCCTCGAGCACCCAGGCGAGATAGCCGGGGTGGATCCGGTACATCGTGGAGCACGGGCAGATCACCGGGTCCAGGCAGAAGATGGTGTGCTCGGGGTGCTCGTCGGCGAGCCGGTTGACCAGGTTGATCTCGGTGCCGATCGCGAAGGTGCTGCCGGGCTCGGCGGCCTCGACCGCCTTGCGGATGTGGTCCGTGGAGCCGGACTCGTCCGCGGCGTCGACCACGGGCATGGGGCACTCCGGGTGCACGATCACCCGCACGTCCGGGTGCTCGGCGCGGGCCTGCTCGATCTGGGCCACGGTGAAGCGGCGGTGCACCGAGCAGAAGCCGTGCCACAGGATGACCTTGGCGTCGGCCAGCTGGTCCGCGGTGCTGCCGCCCAGGTCGTGGCGGGGGTTCCACATCGGCATCTGCTCCAGCGGGATCCCCATGGCCTTGGCGGTGTTGCGGCCCAGGTGCTGGTCCGGGAAGAAGAGCACCCGCCGGCCGCGCTGGAACGCCCACTCCAGCACGGTGGCGGCGTTGGAGGAGGTGCAGACGATGCCGCCGTGGCGGCCGCAGAACGCCTTGAGCGCCGCGGACGAGTTCATGTAGGTCACCGGGATCACGCTCTGCCGACCGTCGTCGTCGGTCTCCCCGAGCACGTCCATGAGCTGCTCCCAGGCCTCCTCGACGGAGTCCTCGTCGGCCATGTCCGCCATGGAGCAGCCGGCGGCGAGGTTGGGCAGGATCACGGACTGGTGGTCGCCGGAGAGGATGTCGGCGGTCTCGGCCATGAAGTGCACGCCGCAGAAGACGATGGCCTCCGCCTCGGGGCGGCTGCGCGCGGCGCGGGCCAGCTGGAAGGAGTCGCCGAGGAAGTCGGCGTGCTTGACCACCTCGTCGCGCTGGTAGAAGTGGCCGAGCACCACCACGCGGTCGCCGAGGGTGGCCTTGGCGGCGGCGATGCGGCGGTCGAGCTCCTCCGCGGACGCCTGCTGGTACTCGGCGGGGATGACCGGCTGGGCGGGCGAGCCGGCGGGCACGGCGTCGTCCTGGGACGCGCCGGGGCCGTAGCCGGCCGAGACGGTGGGGGCGAAGTCCCACGGGCTCGTCCCGAGGGCGGTGCTGCACGTGCTCGGGGCCGGGGTGGCGCCGGGCAGGTTCGCGGGCTTCTCGGTCAGCAGGTCGATGCGGGTGGCGACGGAGGTCATGTCTGCTCCTGGGTGCTGCGGCCGGCCGGGGTGCGGTCGGCGAGGTCGAGGTCGGAGTCGTGGCGGTAGAGCCGGGGCGGGCGGTGCCGGGTGCCCTCCAGGCGGGTGCCGGTGTCGAGGACGGCGCCGGAGGCCAGCACCTGGCGCCGGAAGTTGGCGGGGTCCAGGACGGTGCCGAGGATGGCCTCGTGCACCTCCCGGAGCTCGGCGAGGGTGAACGTCTCGCCGAGGAACGAGTGGGCCACGCGGCTGTAGGTGATCTTGTTGCGCAGCCGGTAGATCGCGTAGTCCACGATGTCGCTGTGGTCGAAGGCCAGCGGCGGCAGGTCCGCCACGCGCATCCACGTGACGTTGAGGTCGACGTGCAGGTCGGCGGCCTGGTCGGCGCGGATCGAGGCCCAGTAGACGATCGAGACCACCCGTTCCTCGGCGCTGGCCGAGCGGGTGAGCCCGCCGAAGGCGTAGAGCTGCTCGAGGTAGCCCGGTTGCAGGCCGGTGGTGAGCTGCAGGGAGCGGGCGGCGGAGGCCTCGAGGTCCTCGTGCTCCTGGAGCGGTCCGCCGGGCAGGGCCCACATGCCCCGGAAGGGGTCACGGATGCGGCGGACCAGGGGCAGCCAGAGCTCCTTGCGGCCGTCGGGTCCGGTGTCCCGGGCGGCGAAGATGACGGTCGACACGGCCAGGGCCACGTTCTGCGCGGTCAACATCACCTCCAAGCACCTCGAACCTTCAGGTTGCAGTGACTATAACACCGTTCTGGTCAGTCTGACGTTAACGGAGCTGTGACCATATCGCTCCTGACCAGGCCGCATGCAAACGCGTCTTGATTGCCTCCACAGGGGTTGCTCGAGCACAGCGCGCGCGGTCTAGCATCTGACCCATCCGACCGGGGCGTCCGGCCACGGCACAGCGAAGCGGGGAATCCATGGTGCGGTCCTGTCCACTCCCGGCGGCAGCCGGCGGAGCCCTCCTCGTGGCCCTCGTCCTCACCGGCTGCGTCCCCGACGACGACGGCGCCGCGGCGTCGCCTTCCAGCCCGGCATCGGCAGGTGTCGCCGCGGAGGAGACGGGCGGTGGTTCGCCGCCACCGTCGTCCACGTCCGGCCCCGCCGACGCGTCCGCCGAGTACGTGCCCGCCTCGCTGGACGGGCCGGCGCAGAACGTGCCGAAACCGGTCATGCCCGAGCTCGCGCGGGAGGAGTCCCGGGAGGGGGCGCAGGCATTCCTCGACTACTGGTCCGACGCGATGTGGTACGCGAATCAAACCGGCGATACAACGTATGTGCGTGCCATAGTGAGTGAATCGTGTGAAGTGTGTATCGACCAGTTCAATGTAGTCGAAGATGTTTATGAGCAAGGGGCGTGGTTTGTCGGAGGCAGGGAAAGCATATTATTGCAGGAATCGGTTATCACACCAACGAGTGACGGAGTTTACAAGCCTATTGCTTTGTCTGATTCCGAAGGCATAAAGCTGGTTGAACAGGGGCGGGTGACTTATGAGGCTCAGCCGCGAACGGGGAAGGGAGATCCATTTCCGATCTACCTTGACTTCGACCAGGATGCTTGGATCTACATCACTGCGGCAAATATGCCCGGAGTAGGCGTGTCAGATGAATAGACCTTTTCATGTCTGGGTTCTCTTGATGGGCCTCATGTGTATTCCTGTCGATTTAGCCTCGGCGAACTCTGCACCTCCGTCAGAACTGGCAGATCGAGTATCTCGGGCAGGGAGCGGTCATTCCGTTCCCAGTCAGCGCGGCGTAGACCTGTCGAGGGAGACGACGGCTGTTGCGGACGGAAATAAGATGAAATTGGAAGTCAGAATCGAGGAGGGGCCCCCGGTTGTCGCCGACAGCAGCGAAGAGGCCGTAGTCGCAGTGGGAGCCGGCCCGGTCGCCTATGACCCCGACGAAGATCCTGCCTTCCAGAAAGCGCTCCGCCAGTACCTGAGCGACCAAGGGATCGACCGGCCGTTCAACCCGGACACGATCGCGCAGTCGAAGTCGCAGACGTTCGGCCTGCAGAACCCGTGCACCAACCGGAGGGGCGCGGTCCTCGACGACTGCCTCGCCGAGCGGGTCTGCACCACGGACGGGGGTGGCGAAGGCGTCTACATGAACGTCGTCGTGCGCCAGGGGGAGGGCCCCAGCACACCGTGGGGAGAGCCCATGTGCGTGGCGGCCGCCGAGGCGGAGGGCGACGAGGAGATCGTGGAGCTGCCGACCTTCACCCTGCAGGATTTCAGGACGCTCGCCGTCGCGCCTGCGGCCAGCGCGGTCCAGCCGGCGCCGGACACCTTGAAGGGCATGCACACCAATGTCTACGCGGAGGCCCAGGGCCAGCAGTTCGCGACCGAACTGGGTGGTTTCCCCGTGCAGGTGCGTGCCGTCCCGGTGCAGTACGCCTGGGACTACGGGGACGGGGGCGCGCTCGGGCCCACCGAGCTGAGCGGCGCCCCGCTCGAAGAGGGGGCGTGGGACGTCGAGACCGACACGAGCCACGTCTACACCGAGACCGGGGACTACGCGGTCACGCTGACCACCTGGTTCTACGGCGAGTACTCCGTGGCGGGTGGGCCGTGGTTGCCCGTGGCCGGGTTGAACGACGTCGCGAGCGCCCCCGTCCCGATCAGCGTCTGGCGCTCCACGGTGCGCAACTACGCGGACGACTGCCTGCAGAACCCGCAGGGCGCCGGCTGCTGATTCCAGATCCGAGACGGGTCGCCGCCCCACGGCCGGATCACCGCGGCCGTGGGGCGTCCGCTGCTAGGCCCGCGCGCGGAAGCGCTCGAGCAGGTCGAGGTCGATGCCCGCGTGCCGCCGCGCCAGGTGCCCGGCGGCATCGGCGTCACGGGCGGTGATCAGTGCCACCAGCTGTTCGTGGTCCTGCAGGGCGCGCTCTTCCATGTCGGCCTGGTCCTGAGGATCGCCCCACAGGTGCACCGGCGCCGAGAGGGCGAGCTGCTGCTCGGCCCGGAAGAGGATGTCGGCCAGCACCGGGTTGCCGGCGGCCTCTGCGATCGCGAGGTGGAGAGCGGCGTCGGCAGCCTGCTTGGCGCGCCCGGACGGTGCGGCGCGGAACTCCTCGAGCCGCTCGTGCAGCAGGTGCACGTGCTCCTCGGTGCGGTTCTCGGCAGCGGCGCGCACGATCGTGTCCTGGAGGCGGCACATCGCATCGGAGGCGTGCACCAGGTCCTGCCAGGACGTGCCCAGGACACGGACCGCGACGTCGCGGAACTGCTCGTGGGAGTTGCCGGTCTCGGCCACGAAGGAGCCACCCGTCCTGCCGAGACGCTTGATGAGCACGCCGGTCTCCTCGAGCTGGGCCATGGCCTCGCGGAGGGTGGCCCGGCTGACTCCGAGGGTCTGCGCCAGGTCACGCTCGGGGGGCAGCTTGGTGCCAGGAAGGTACTGGCCGACCGCGATGGCAGTGATCAGGCGCTCGCGGACCGCGTCCGCTTTGCACTGCGGGGCCAGTGGCCTGTCCAGGGGGCCGGGGGCGCCCGGGCTGGATCCGGTCATGCCACCTCTTTCAGGGCTCGATGCTCGACGGAACACAGATTTAACAAAAAGGTCTACTTTTCAGACCTTTTGGTGGCTACGATGACCGCAACGAAAGGAGGGACGCTGTGTCTGTTGTCACCTCACTGGACGTTCCGTTCACCGACGGGTCCACCTGGGTCCAGGTTACGACCCCGGATGCTCCCCGACCGGGGGCCCTCCCACTGGTCGTCCTGCATGGAGGGCCAGGCTTCTGTCACGACTACCTGCGCAGCCTCTCCGCGCTCGCGGACGAGACCGGCCGGACGGTTGTCCTGTACGACCAGTTCGGGTGCGGCCGATCCTCCCACCGCCCGGAAGCTTCCCCGGACTTCTGGACTCCCCAGCTGTTCGTGGACGAGTTCTTCACGGTGATCGATCATCTCGGTCTGGAGGCCTACCACGTGCTCGGGCAGTCCTGGGGCGGGATGCTCGGGGCCGAGATCGCCGTGCGTCGTCCCCAGGGCCTGGCAGGTCTCGCAATCTGCAACTCTCCGGCCTCCATGGAGCTGTGGGCGCAGGCGGCTGAGCGCCTGCGGGCCGACCTGCCCGACGACGTCCGCACTGCGCTGGAGTCCCACGAGGCGACCGGGGCCTTCGACCACCCTGACTATGTCACGGCCACCAAGGAGTACGACCGCCGCCACGTGCATCGGACGGCGGAGGTGCCCGAGGACTATCTGGACTCGGAGCGCCTCGTGGAGCAGGACCCGACCGTCTACCACACCATGAACGGCCCCAACGAGTTCCATGTCATCGGGACCCTGCGGAACTGGTCGATCATCGACCGTCTTGCTTCCGTCGACGCGCCCACTCTCGTGGTCGCCGGGGAGTTCGACGAGGCAGCTCCCGAGACGTGGGCACCGTTCGTCGAGCGCATCCCAGATGTTCGTTCGCACGTGTTCGCCGGGGCGAGCCACTGCACGCACCTCGAGCAACCACAGGAGTTCCGGGCGCTGATCGCCGAGTTCCTGAAGGAGCACGACGCGCCCCCGGAGTGATCCTCCGCCCGTTGCTCAGCGGTTCTCCGCACACCTCTTCCTGTTCTTCCTCGTACTCCTCCTCTGTTCTAGGAGCCTGCCGTGTCCGAACCCGTCATCTCCACCGCGCTCTCCTCGCAGCAGCAGCTCGAGCGCCTGGGCTACAAGCAGGAGCTCAGCCGCTCCGTCACCACCTTCGACCTCCTCGTCTACGGCCTGATCTTCATGGTTCCGATCGCTCCCTGGGCGATCTTCGGCACCGTCTACAACGAGGCCCAGGGCATGGTGCCGCTGGTCTACCTCGTCGGACTGGTCGCCATGATCTTCACGGCGCTGTCCTACGCCCAGATGGCCAAGGCCATCCCGCTCGCCGGATCCGTCTTCTCGTACGTCGGCAAGGGGATCCACCCCAACCTGGGCTTCTTCGCCGGCTGGCTCATGCTCCTGGACTACCTCCTGGTGCCCACGCTGCTGTACGTCTTCGCCGCGGAATCCATGATCGGCATCTTTCCCGGCAGCGAGCGCTGGATGTGGGCGCTGCTCTTCGTGGCCGTCAACGTGGTGATCAACATGTCGGGAGTCAGCTCACTGAAGTGGATGAACCGGGTCTTCCTCGTCATGGAGCTCGCCTTCATCGTGGCCTTCTTCGTGATCGGCATCCGTGCCCTGACCGACGGGGCGACTCCGGGCTCCTCGTTCAGCATCACGCCGCTGTGGGATCCCGCGACCGTCAGCGCACCGCTGCTGGCCACGGCCCTGTCGATCGCCGTGCTCAGTTTCCTCGGCTTCGACGGGATCTCCACCATGGCGGAGGAGTCCACCGGTGGACGCGGCTCCGCCGGCCGCGCCATGGTCCTCGCCCTGGTCATCGTCGCGACCCTGTTCATCACCCAGACCTGGCTGGCCAGCCTGCTCGCCGGGCCGTACCAGCCCATCCCCGAGGACAGGGTCGGCAACGCCTTCTTCGACATCATCGGCACCATCGCCTCCACCCCGGTGATGAACGCGTTCTTCGTCTGCAACGTCCTGGCGGTCGGCATCGCCAACGCCATGGCCGCCCAGGCCGCCACGAGCCGTCTGCTGTACTCGATGAGCCGTGACGGCCAGCTGCCGAAGTTCCTGCGGCACATCAACAGCCGCAAGGTCCCCAGCTACGCGATCCTCTTCGTCGGCGGTCTCTCTGCCGTGCTCGTGCTGTTCTTCGTGGGCCAGATCAGCCTGATCTCCTCCATGGTGAACTTCGGCGCGCTCACCGGATTCCTGCTGCTCCACCTGTCCGTGGTCGTCTTCTGGATCGGCCGGCGGAAGTCCCGGAACTACCTCGTCCACCTGGCCTTCCCGGTGATCGGGTTCGCCATCATCGGCTACGTCCTGCTCAACGCGGAGACCCAGGCCAAGATCGCGGGGCTCGTGTGGATCGGGGTGGGCGCGCTCGTCTCCGCCTACTACCGCAGGACCGGGCGCAGCACCGAGCTCGCCGAGGACCACGAGGACATCACCGTGTCCAGCCACTGACGCCCACGACGACGACCCCTCAGCACGAAAGGCACCCTCTCATGGACCACTTCCTCAGCAAGGCGCACGGCCGAACCTCCTTCTCCGCCGAGCACGAACCGGTGCTGCGGGTCCGTCCGGGCACGGGCGAGGTGATCGGGTTCGAGACCAATGACGCCGAGTACGAGGAGATGGACCGGTTCAAGGACCTCGACAAGGTCACCACTCCGTTCAATCCGGTCACGGGCCCGGTCCACGTCGAAGGAGCGCAGCCCGGTGACGCGCTCGCCGTCACGGTGCACGGCATCGACTTCAAGGAGTACGGCTGGTCGGTGTCCATCCCGGGTTCCGGGGCGCTGACGGACGTGATGGGCGAGGAGATCTTCACCCGGAAGATCCCCATCGACGAGGCCGGCGCTCACCTGACGGACACGCACGTGGTTCCACTGGCTCCCATGATCGGCTGCATCGGCACCGCTCCCGCGACCGGGGGCAACGACACCGTGATGCCGTCCTACGCGGAGGGCGGGAACATCGACATCACGGACGTCGGGCCGGGATCGACCGTCTACCTGCCCGTGCGGGTGGAGGGGGCGTACCTGTTCATCGGAGACCTCCACGCCGTGATGGCCCAGGGGGAGTCGACCTTCGTGGCCATCGAGACCGAGGGGGTGGCGAAGGTCAGCGTCGACGTGGTGAAGGACCTGCCGCTGCGCGCACCGCGGATCGAGACGGCGACCGAATGGATCTTCGTGGGCATCGGAGACACGGTGCAGGAGAGCATCAAGCGCGGTTACGAGGACGCGTTCTGCTTCCTCACACAGGAGCACGGGTTCAGCAAGGAGGACACGTACGTGCTCATGAGCGCCACTGTGCACTCCCAACTGGGTGGGCCCACGGGATCGCAGGACCCGGACCCGCTGCACCCCTTCCAGGCGATCGGCAGCGTGACCATCCACCGGGTGCCCAAGAGCATCCTCTGAGTTCCCACGGCGGGACAGGGCGCCGGCTGCTGATCCGCGCGGCGGCTGTTGGGCCGTCCGACCCGAGTGGCACGATCGGTGCACAGCGGTTCCCGGCCCCGCCGACGAACCGGTGACCGGCCCCCGGACGGACGCCCGGGGGCCGCCACGGCGACGCAGTGGTGCCACGGGTGGCGAGGTCCAGTGACCGGCAGCCGCTCCAGCACTCCTGTGCCACAGGAGGAAAGGGGTGGGACGGTGGCGATCTCCGGTACCTGGGTGCTCCACTACAGCTGGGGCTGCACCGGGAACTACGGGCGGACGAGCCTCGACTTCCGAACCGAGGGCACCTTCTCGGGCGGCGGCTTCTCGGGTTCCTGGCGGCAGCTGGACGGGATCCTGCTGCTCCGCTTCACCGACGGGCCGGCCCAGTACGGCGGGACGGTCACCGGCCGTGTGGGCACGGGCGCCATGTCCACCCTCGACGGTTCGCTGAACGGCTGCTGGTACCTGATCGAGGAGGGCGCGGCGGAGCCGTCGGACCGCGGCGCCGAGCAGCCCGCCGACGTCGCCGGCCGGAGGGCCGAGCCCGGCGAGGCCGCACCCGGCGAGCTGGACGCCGCGGGGAACCGGATCTGATGCGCGAGCGTCGGGAGGAGAGCGCGATGCAGCACGCACACGGAGCCCTCTGCGGTGTCATTCCGCCGTTCGTGCACGAGCACATGGCCGAGCACGGTGACGAGCAGACCCGCAGGAACGCCTTGTCCGCCCTGTCCGTGGACACGACCGTCCGGGCCGAGCGGCTGATCACCGATCTGACCGCGGGCGGTGTCGTGGCGCGAGTGGCGGCCCACACGGGGCGCACGGTCCACACGGCCCGCAACACCGGGGAACTGCCGGGCACGCCGGTGCGCTCCGAGGGGGAGCCGCCCACCGGGGACCTCGCCGTCGACGAGGCGTACGACGGGCTGGGTGCCACGGTCGACCTGCTGCGCGAGGTCTTCGGGCGCCACTCGCTCGACGACGCCGGCATGCCGCTGCTCGCCACGGTCCACTACCGGGAGAGGTACAACAACGCGGCCTGGGACGGTCGGCAGATGATCTTCGGCGACGGGGACGGCCAGTACTTCAACCGCTTCACGGCCGCTGTGGACGTCATCGGCCACGAGCTGGGCCACGGTGTCACCACGCACGAGTCCGACCTCCTGTACATGCACCAGGCCGGGGCGCTCAACGAGCACTTCTCCGACGTCATCGGGGCCATGGTCAAGCAGTACGTCGCGGTGCCCCGGCAGACCGCCGCGGAGGCCGACTGGGTCATCGGGGCCGGGCTGTTCACGAGCGCCGTCAACGGCGTCGGCCTGCGCTCGATGAAGGCGCCCGGAACGGCGTTCGACGACGCCGTGCTCGGCAAGGACCCCCAGCCGGACCACATGTCCCGTTTCGTGGAGACGCTCAGCGACAACGGCGGCGTGCACATCAACTCGGGCATCCCCAACCGGGCCTTCTACCTGGCCGCGGCCGGGCTGGGCGGATACACCTGGGAGAAGGCCGGTCGCATCTGGTACGCCGCGATGCGGGACCTCGAGCTGCGGCGCCTGCGCCGGGTCGCCCGCTTCCAGGACTTCGCGCGGCTCACGATCAAGCACGCCGCCGCGCTGCACGGACCCGCCGAGCGGGCGGTGGTGGAGGGCGCCTGGCAGCAGGTCGGCATCGCGGCGGAGATCGCGCCCGCCGCGGAACCGGCCGCGGACGTGTGGGTGCTGCACTACAGCTGGGGCTGCACGGGCTCCTACGCACGCGCGTCCCTGGTGTTCCACGAGGACGGCTCCTTCAGCGGTGATCTCACGGGCAGATGGCACCAGCAGGACGGCACGCTGCTGCTGCGCTTCGACGACGGTCCGGCCCAGTACGCCGGCACCCTGGCCGGTGACGCCGCCACCGGTGCCATGTCCACCTTCACGGGGGCGGACGGGTGCTGGCACCTGACCCGGCAGGGTGCCGCGAGTAGACTCGGGAAGTGATCCGGCCCGCGCTCGCCGGCCCTCCACGGGGAGGCGCCGGGCCCCATCCGCGTCCGAGGAAGGGACGGTGCCCTCCATGGCGAGAGTGCGCTACCACGTGGAAGGCGGCATCGCCTACTTCCCGGGCCTGGCCGCGGAGCGGGCCTTCGAGACGGAAGCCCTGCCCCCGGCCCGGCGCGACGAGCTGCTCGGCCTCTTCGACACCGTCTGCACGCACCGGCTGTCGTCGGCCGGCCCGACCATCCCGGACGGCGCGGCCGACCAGCAGACCTATGTCATCGAGATCCAGGAGGACTCCGGGGTGCGACGCCTCGTGGTGGGCGAGTTCGACCAGGACCCCGTGGCCCGGGAGCTCCTGGCGCGGCTGCGCGACTGCGCCGACCAGTGCGAGGCCGGCGGCGAGCAGTGAGGCGGTCCCGGACGGCCCGGCGCACCAGCGTGTGCACCACCTCCGGACACCACTGCTGCGCCAGGCAGCCGCCCATGCAGTAGAACGGGGTCATGACTTCCTTGGACCTGCCCCCTGACCTCGTCGACGACCTCGGCGTCCGCCGCGCGCGCCCGCTCGGCGGCGGCGACACCGCCGCCGCGTTCCGCCTCGAGACGGCCCGCGGTCCCCTGTTCGCGAAGACGATGGCGGACCCGCCCGCCGGGATGATGGCGGTGGAGGTCGCCGGGCTGCAGGCCCTGCGGGAGCACGCACCGGAGTCCCTCGGGGTGCCGGAGGTGGTGCGCTGGTCGGAGGACGGCATCGTCCTCGAGTGGATCGAGGAGTCGACCGGCCCCCGCGGGGCCGGGACCGAGGAGGCCTTCGGGCGGGGTCTGGCGGACCTGCACCGCGTCCACGGACCAGCATTCGGCGCGCTGGCCCCGGAGCTGCCCGGGCGGATCGGCTCCTTCGAGGTGGACCTGTCCCCGACGCAGGACTGGGCGGAGTTCCTGCTCGAGCGGCGGATCCGTCCGCTGATGCAGGACGCGGTCGCGTCCGGCCGGATCGACAAGCGTGCCGCTGACCTCCTGGAGGAGCTCGCGCCGCGGGCCCGCGAGTTCGCCGGGCCAGAGGAGCCGCCGACGCTCGTGCACGGCGACCTCTGGGCCGGCAACCGGCTCGTGGACGCCGCAGGGCGCAACTGGCTGATCGACCCGTCGGCGTACTGGGGGCACCGGGAGATCGACATCGCGATGATGCTGCTCTTCGGCGGCTTCGGCGAGGACTGCCTGGCCGCCTACCACGCGCAGCACCCGCTCGCCCCGGGCTGGGAGGAGCGGGTGCCGTGGTACCAGCTGCCCCCGCTGCTGGTGCACGCCGTGCGGTTCGGCGGTGGGTACGGGGACGCGACGACGAGGGCGCTGCTGCGGCTGCGCGGCTGAGCAGCGGCGTGGCAGGAGACCCGTGACGTGCCGCTTCAGGTGCGCTTCAGCCCGCGGTGGTTGTCTGGGTCCTGCGGGGGTTCCCCGGGACACCAGGGAGTGCTGGTGGTCGCCGATCGCGGGCTGGAGGGCCGGTGGCCGGTGATGCGTCCCGGGAACCGGGCCCCGTGGGCGGTGCTGAGGAGTCCGCGCACGGGGCCCGGACCCGGTGCCCGGCGGAAGGGCCCGGTGCCCCGCGCCCCCGCCCGGACACGATGTGCCCGGGAACGGGTGTCGGGGTCACTCCTGGCCGGAGGACGCCGCCCACTCGGCCACGCGAGCGTTGCTCTCCTCGTCGGAGAGGTCCTCGACGCGCGTCATGATCGACCAGCGGATGCCGAACGGGTCGCGGATGCTGCCGTACCGGTCCCCGGAGACGAACGTGCTGACGGGTTCGCGCACCGTGGCGCCGGCCGCGACGGCACGGGCCACCACGTCGTCGACGTCCGGGACGTAGAGGCCCAGCGAGCAGCACGCCTCGTCGCCGCCCGGCGGCGGGACGAGGTGGAAGGCGGGGTTCGCCTCGCCGAGCTGGAAGCGCCCGTTGCCGAGGTCGAGGGTCGCGTGCACCACGACGGGCGTCCCGTCCGGGCCGGGCATGTCGGTGCGGTCGACGAGGACGGCCCCGAAGACGCTGGTGCAGAAGTCGATCGCCGCGGCGGCGTCCACCACGGCGAGGAACGGGGTGAGGGACGTGAAACCGTGCGGAGTGCCGTCGGTCGTGTGCGTCCCGGTGACGCCGCGGACGCCCTGTTCTGTGCTCATGCCGCGAGCCTAGGACGCGGGTCCGGCACGGTCTTGAAGATTCCCGACATCCCGGAGGGAGCGGTGGCTACGCTCGGGTCATGAGCGAGCCGCCCACCACGCGGGGCCACCTCACCCCGGGACCGCACGCCACGGTGACGCGCCTTCCCGCGCCCGACGACGTCGCCCACCTCGTCCGGCAGCTGTGGATCCCCGAGTGGAGCCTGCCGCCGGGGGAGCGCGTCGAGCAGCTGGTGCTGGGGTATCCGGCGAGCAACGTGGTGGTCGAACCCGACGGGGTGGCGCTGCACGGGCCCACGACCCGCGCGTCCACCCGGGTGCTGACCGGGCAGGGCTGGGCGGTCGGCGCGCTGCTGCGCCCGGCGGGGGTCCTGCTGTTCACGGAGCGCCCGGCCGGTCTGCTCGACGGATCGGTGCCGCTCGAGGCGCCGGGACTGCACCGTGCCGTGGCGGAGTCGATGGCCGGTGCGGGGCCGGGCCGGGACGCCGCCGCCCGGCGGGAGCGCGCCGCGGCGCTGGTCGTGGAGCACGTCCGTGCCCGGGCGGCGGGACTGCCCTCGGAGGCCGCGCGGGACGGCGTCCTGGCCAACCGGCTGGTGGATCTGGTCGAGTCGGGCACCGGGGCACGGAGCCCGGACGACCTGGCGCGGGAGCTGCACGTGTCCGTGCGCTCGCTGCAACGGCTCGCTGCCCGGTTCGTGGGGATGCCGCCGCAGCTGCTGCTGCGCCGTCGTCGGCTCCAGGAGGCCGCCGAACGGATGCGCGCGGACCCGGACACGGACCTGGGGGTGCTCGCCGCGGAGCTCGGGTTCGCGGACCAGGCCCATCTCACCCGGGAGTTCCGCTCGGTCCTGGGGGCCACGCCGCGCGGCTACGGCCGATCGCGCGCGGGATAGGACGTGTTCGCGGCGTCGCACCCCGCCGGAGTCCGCCCCCGGTGACGGTCACCGACCGGGAATGTGAGGCAGGAGACACCGGAGGCGAAAATATCTGGGCCCCCGATCCCGTTGACACGGAAAGAAGCAGTTCCCTGATGAAAGGTTTCCCCGTGCCGAAGTCCTCCCTGACCACCCCGCTCGATCTCGGTTCCCTGCGGCTGCCGAACCGTCTCGTCATGGCCCCGTTGACCCGGATGCGCTCCGGCCGCGACGGCGTCCCCGGCGAGCTCAACGTGGAGCACTACACCCAGCGCGCCTCGATGGGCCTCATCGTCACCGAGGGCACCTACCCCGACGTGGTCGGGCAGGGCTTCGCCTTCCAGCCCGGCATCCAGACGCCCGAGCAGGTCGAGGGCTGGCGGCGCGTGGCCGACAGCGTGCACGACGCCGACGGGCGGATCTTCATGCAGGTCATGCACGCCGGCCGGGTCTCCCACCCGGACCTCAACGGCGGCGCCCAGCCGGTCGCGCCCAGCGCGGTCGCCATCGAGGGCGAGATCCGCACCTACCGCGGCAAGTCCGCGCTGCCCGTGCCGCACGCCCTCACCACCGAGGAGCTGCCCGGCGTGGTGGACTCCTTCGTGCGGGCCGCCCGCAACGCGGTCGAGGCCGGGCTGGACGGAGTGGAGCTCCACGGCGCCAACGGCTACCTGCTGCACGAGTTCCTCGCCCCGGGCGCCAACCAGCGCACCGACGAGTACGGGGGCACCCCCGAGAACCGCGCGCGCTTCGTGCTCGAGGTGGTGCGTGCCGTGGTCGACGAGATCGGCGCGGAGCGGGTCGGCCTGCGGATCTCCCCAGAGCACAACATCCAGGACGCCTGGGAGCTCGAGCACGAGGACGTCGTGGCCACCTACACCGCCCTGGCGACCGGCCTGGCCGATCTGGGCCTGGCGTACCTCTCGGTCCTGCACCGTGAGCCGGAGGGCGAGCTGGTGCAGGGGCTGCGCCGCGCCTTCGGCGGGGTGTTCCTCGCCAACAGCGGCTTCGGGACCCCCACCAGTCGTGAGGAGGGTGTCCGGCTGCTCGAGGAGGACGTGGCGGACGGCGTCGTCGTCGGCCGTCCCGCGATCGCCAATCCCGATCTGGTCCGCCGGTGGGCCGAGGGCCTCGCCGAGAACGAGCCGAACCCGCGGACCTTCTACTCCCAGGGCGCCGAGGGCTACACCGACTACCCGTTCGCGGAGGCCTGAGCCGGAGGCGGCGCCCGCCCTGTGACGGGCCGGCGCCGCTGAGCCTCTCCGTTCGGTGAGGCGGATCGCGGCTCGGGCTGTCCGAGCGGCCTGGGACCATGAACCATGACCAGCACCACCGCCGGGCAGCGGAGCCTGGAGAACGCCCTCCGCGGGGAGACGGACCGGGCCGAGATCTGCCGGGAGTTCTCCGGGGGAGTGCGAGAACCGGTCCAGGAGTCCCGTGCCGAGGCCCGCGCCGGTACCATGAGCCGTCCCACAGGGAGAGGAGCCTCTCGTGACCACCCCGTCGCCCGCCGAGATGCGCTCGGTGCTGCTCGATCTGGTGCGCCGCCGCGGCGCGGAGAAGACCGTCTGCCCCTCCGAGGCGGCCCGAGCACTGGCCCCCGTCGGCTGGCGGGACCTGATGGAGGACGTGCGTCAGGAGGCGTACCGGTTGGCCGACGACGGGCTCGTGGACATCACCCAGCAGGGCCGCGTGGTCGACGGCCGGTCGGCTCGCGGACCGATCCGCGTCCGTCTCCGCTGACCGCCCGGACGTCCACCGCGGGTACCGTGTGCCCATGACGACCGTCCCCATCAGTGCCCTGCTCGGTTCCGCACTCCGCGTGCCGTTCGTCCTGCTCAAGCAGTTCCGGCCGCAGCGGCCCATCCACTCCGAAGGCGTCGGACTCGAGGGGGTCCTGACCCGCACCGGCGGCGGATCCAGCGGCATCCGCTGGATCGACGAGGCCGGCGAGGACCCCATGCGCGTCCGGTTCTCCCGCTCCGCCGGCCTCCCGCACGGGTGGCCCGACATCCTGGGCCTCGCCCTGCGCTGCCCGGTGCCGCCCTCCGGCCAGATCGACGGCCGCAGCGACGGCCGCGCCGACATCCTTCTCGCCACCGCCGGCAGCGGGCGGCTCTCGCGGTTCGTGCCGACCCTCCACCGGTACGTCCCGGAGAGCCCGTTCACGTCCTTCATGCCCTACCGCGGCCTGAACGGCCCGGTCCTGCTGGCCGCGCACCCCGAGCCCCGTGCGGAGCGGCTTCCTGCCCGCCCCGACCGGTTCCGGGCCTCCGTCACGGCCGAGCCGTGGCGACTCAGCCTGTCCTGGGCCACCCCTCTCGGTCCGTGGCGCCGCTTCGCCACCGTGGAGCTCTCTCCGGGCGTGCCGTTCGGGGACGACGAGCGCTTCGACCCCCTGCTCAACGTCCCCGCGGGCGCCGAGAACTACGACTGGACCTGCCGCCTGCGGGAACCGTCCTACAGCCTCGCCCGCAAGCCGCGGGAGGAATTGCGTGCGACATAGAATTGCGCCATGGGACTGAGACTGAGCCCGGCATCTTCCGCCTCGACCACCCGCCGCCATGCGCTGGTGGAGTCACCCATCGGCCCGCTGGCTCTCGTGGAGGAGAACGGTGCGCTTGCAGCGCTGTCCGTCGAGGGGGCGCGGCAGGGGCCCGTCCCCGACTCCTTCGGTGCCCGGGACGACGACGTGCTGCCGCACGTGCGCGAACAGCTGGACGACTACTTCGCCGGCCGGCTGCAGGAGTTCGACGCCGATGTCGTGCTCCACGGCACCCCGTTCCAGGTGCGGGTGTGGAACGCCCTCGCGCAGGTCCCGTACGGGACGACCGGCACCTATGGACAGCTCGCCCGCACGATCGGCGCGCCCAGGGCGGCCCAGGCGGTGGGCGCGGCGAACGGCCGCAATCCCGTCAGCCTGCTCGTCCCCTGCCACCGGATCATCGGCGCCAACGGCCGGCTCACCGGCTACGCCGGAGGCATGGCACGCAAGGAATACCTGTTGCGCCTCGAGGGCGCTCTGCTCTGACCACGCCCGGCCGCCGCCCCACCAGGAGGACCCATGCCCCGCCTCGACGACCTTGTCGGCACCAACCTGGCGAAGGCCCGCACGGCCGGCAGCGGACGCAGCACGGAACTGGTGGTCCACGACGGCGTCCTGCGCCAGACGATCATGGCGCTGTGCGCCGGCCGGGAGCTCGCCGAGCACGTGGCCCCACCGGCCGCGACGCTCCAGCTGCTGCGCGGGCGGATCCGGGTGCTCAAGCGCGGCCAGCTCGCCGAGGAGCTCACCTCCGGGGACCTGCTGTCCCTCACCGACTCGCGGCACTCCGTGGAGGCCCTGGAGGACTCGGTGTTCCTGCTGACCACGGTCTCCCGGCCCTCGGACGGCTACGACCCCCGGGTCGCCTGACGCCGGGTCGCTCCCGGCGCCAGAGGCTCGGCACGCGCAGCTCAGAACGCGTAGCGGACCTCGCAGTACGGCAGCCTGTGGTGCAGCAGGTCGAGGAACTGCTCCAGGCAGCGCTGTTTGTCCCGGAACCGGTAGCGCACGTTCAGCGCCCCGTTCTGTGACCGCTTCGCCTCCTGGAGGTCCGGGCGCCACAGCACCTCCTCGGCCTTGGGGTGCCACTGCGTGTTGACCTCGTGCAGCTGGGCGTTGTGGGTCAGGAAGATGACCTCCGAGGCGAGCTGCTCCTTGGCCGCCGGGCCCAGGCCGGCGTCGAGCTGATCGAAGAGCTCGGCCCAGTCCTCCAGCCAGGTGTCCGTGACGATCACCGGGGAGAAGTTCACGTGCACCTCGTACCCGGCCGCCACGAAGTCGTCGATCGCCGCGATCCGTTCGCGCACCGGGGTCGTGCGGATGTCCGTGAGCTTGGCCAGACGCTCCGGCATCAGCGAGAACCGCACCCGGGTCCGTCCCTGCGGGTCCCAGTCCAGCAGCTCGCGGTTGACGTACTTCGTGGCGAACGAGGCCTTCGCCGTGGGGTGGCCGCGGAACAGGTCCACGAGGTCGTGCACGTTGTCGCTGAACAGCGCGTCCGCCGAGCAGTCGCTGTTCTCCCCCAGGTCGTAGACCCACGCGGCCGGATCGCACTGGTTGGGCTCCGGCTTCACGCCCTGCCGGCGGATGTGCCGGTCCAGGTATCCGCTGATCTGCTCGATGTTGGCGAAGACCGTCACCGGGTTGCTGTACCCCTTGCGGCGGGGCACGTAGCAGTAGGCGCAGGCCATGGCGCACCCGTTGGCCGTGGACGGCGCGATGAAGTCCGCCGACCGGCCGTTGGGCCGCGCCGCCAGCGACTTCTTCACGCCCAGGACCAGTGCCTCGCGCTTGATCCGCACCCACCGCCGCACGTTGGTCTCGTCCCCGTGCAGCTCCGGGATCTGCCAGTGGCTGGGCACCTCCACCAGGGTGGCGTCCGGCCACCGTTCGAGCACCTCCCGGCCGCGGGGCAGCTCGGCCGCCGCCGGTTCGTAGTAGATGCGGGTGATGTCGACCAGTGACGGATCCGGGGGCATGCGGACGAGTCTAGGGGCCCCCTCCGACAGTGGACTTACCACTCCGAGGCGGACAGGATGGCACCATGGCCGCCCGCGAGAACGGCCGTGCCGTCCGCACGGCCTCCTCACGGGCGCCGCGCCGACCCGGGGCCGGCCGCCCCGCGGCCCGTCCGCCGACCCGCACCGACCACGAGGGAGCAACCCCATGAAATCCGTATGGCTCGACACGTACGAGGTCCCGTCCGCGGCGTCGGACCAGTTCGTCCCCGGCGCGCACTACGACACCGTCGTCGCCGGTGCCGGGCTGACCGGGCTGACCACCGCGGTCCTGCTGGCCCGCGCGGGTCAGCGCGTCGCCGTCCTCGAGGCGCGCTCCGTGGGCGCCGTGACCACGGGCAACACCACGGCGAAGCTGTCCCTGCTGCAGGGCACCACGCTCTCCCAGATCCGCCGGCACCAGTCCGACAAGGTGCTCCGCGCCTACGTGGAGGGCAACCGGGAGGGCCAGTCCTGGCTGGTCCGCTATCTGGAGGAGCGCGGCGTCCCCTTCCAGCGTCGTGCCGCCTACACCTACGCCACGACGTCGCAGGGCGCCGAGCAGCTCCGCAAGGAGCTCGAAGCCGCCCGTGCGGCGGACCTGCACGTGAACTGGACCAGCGACACCGGTCTGCCCTACGAGGTCTCCGGGGCGATCACGCTGCCGGACCAGATCCAGTTCCACCCCATGGAGGTGCTCGGCGCCCTCGTCGCCGAGCTGCGGGAACGCGGCGGCACGCTCGTGGAGGGCGTCCGGATCACGGGCGCGGGACTCCGCTCGCCCCTGACCGTGCGCACCTCGGAGGGCTCGGTCCGGGCCGACCGGCTCGTGCTCGCCACCGGCATCCCGGTCCTGGACCGCGGCGCGTACTTCGCGAAGGTGTCCCCGAACCGGTCCTACGCCCTGACCTACCGGGTCCCCGGCGCGCCGGGCTCCATCCCGGAGGGGATGTACATCACCGCGGACAGCCCCACCCGCACGCTGCGCACCGTGCCGATCGACGGCCAGGAGCTGCTGCTCGTGGGCGGCAACGACCACGTGGTGGGACGTTCCGCCTCTCCGCAGGCGGCGGTCGACGACCTCGAGGAGTGGACCCAGCGGCACTTCCCGGGCGCCGAGCGCACCCACGCGTGGGCCGCCCAGGACTACGAGTCGATCAACGTCATCCCGTTCATCGGCGCCCTGCCGCGCGGCGGCGGCAACATCTACCTGGCCACGGGCTACAACAAGTGGGGGATGAGCAACGCCGTCGCCGCCGCGATCGCGCTCAGCAGCGAGATCCTCGGCGGGAACGTCCCGTGGGCACGGACCCTCGGCCGGCGGGTGACCTCGCCGTCGGACGTGCTCACCGCCCTGAAGTTCAACGCGAGCGTGGGCTTCAACGCCCCGAAGGACTGGCTCAAGGCCGAGCTGAAGGAACTGCCCGCGGAGACGCCGGCGGAGGGGGCCGGCATCGTCGGCCGTGAGGGCGGGCGGCCCGTGGCCGTGTCGACGGTCGACGGGACCACCTGCCGGATCTCCGGGGTGTGCACCCACCTCGGCGGTGTGCTGCGCTGGAACGACGCCGAACGGTCCTGGGACTGCCCGCTGCACGGCTCCCGCTTCGCCGCTGACGGCGCCCTGCTGGAGGGCCCCGCGGTCAAGGACCTCCCGCGGATCGACGGCTGACGCCCTCGCGCGGACACGACGACGGCCCCCACCTCGCTCGGTGGGGGCCGTCGGTGCTCCTGCGGGCGGCGGGAACGGTGCCGCGCCGGACGGGGAGCCTACTTCTTGGAGGAGCTCTCCTCGAGCTTCAGGGCGATGCCGATCGCGAAGAAGGTCGGCGTCCACTCGCCCACGAACAGGCCCCAGCGGTCGGCCTGCGGCTTGGACTTGCTCTTGCCGAGGCTGGCTGCCCAGGACAGGACGGACAGGCCGATGGACGCGAAGCCTGCCGCGTAGGCGTGCTCGCTGCGGACACCAAGGTTCTGGATCGTGCTGATCATGGAAATACCTCTTTCCTGTGGTGGTCACCATCGAGGGTGAGCTCGTCGAGCCGTGTTCGCCCAGTCTCACACGAAACAGGTGAATAGCAAAGCAGGCTGACGATAAAAGTGGTGGCCGCCCGCGGGGTCCACCCCGGTTGTGGACAGTTTTGTGGTCCCCGGAAACCCCGTTAACCGATGCAAAAATGTGTTTCCTCATGCAAACTGATCGGTACCCGACGCACCGGTCACCACCGGCGTCGGGTGGACGCCGAACCGGTCGGGGGGCCGGTGGCGTCGACGGCCCGGGCGCGACGGAGTGCCCGGGTCGCGCTGATGATTTCTGGGGGGAAACATGCTGCCATCCGTCGTGGGCGCTCTGCTGAGTGCCATCGTCCTCGCCTACGTGCTGCCGGACGCGAACTACAAGCGCCACAAGCGTTTCATCGTCGGCGCCAGGGGGCTGCGCCGGGCGATCGTGATCGTCTACTCCGTGCTGCTGGCGCTGAACCTGTGGTGCGCCACGATCATGCCCGTGACGCTGGTCTGCGACGCGATCGCGGTCTCCACGCTGGTCGCCACCGGCGTCTTCGGCTTCGCCATCGCCGAGCGGCGGATCCCGGCGGCCACCGTGGTGCAGCGCCGCCGGGTGCTGGCCGTGGGCGCGCACCCGGACGACCTCGAGCTGGCCTGCGGGGCGACCCTGGCCAAGCTGGTCGACACCGGCCACGAGGTCCGCGGACTGGTGATGAGCTCCGGGGAGGTCGGCGGCAACGCCGGCCTGCGCCCGGTCGAGGCCCAGCGCGGCGCCTCGTTCCTCGGGCTGTCGGGACTGCGGGTGCACGACTTCCCGGACACGAAGCTGGAGACGGTGACCAACGACCTGGTGCGCGCGATCGAGGCCGCGATCAAGGAGTTCCAGCCCGATGTGATCTTCACCCACTCGGCCCACGACCAGCACCAGGACCACTACGCGGTGCACCAGGCCACCCTGCGCGCCGCACGGGCCCACCACTCGATCCTGTGCTTCGAGTCCCCCTCGGTGACCCGCGACTTCGACCCGTCCGTGTTCGTGGACATCGACGGCTACGTGGACGTCAAGGTCGAGGCCGTGCTCTCCCACCGCGACCAAGCGGGCAAGCCCTACATGACCCCGGGACGGGTGCGGGGCATGGCCGCCTTCCGCGGCGCTCAGGCGAAGAACACCAACGCCGAGGCCTTCGAGCCGGTCCGCCTGCTCGGCTCCGCCATCGGCGACCTGTGACCGGGTCTTCCGGGCGGTGAACTCCGGGCCGGCGCTCAGACCGGCCCGGAGCTGCCCGCGGGGTAGTCGAGCAGCGGCACGCGGCCGTCCTCGAAGGCGGCCAGCACCTCGTCGACGATCCGCCACCCCTGCTCGGCCGCGTCACCGCGGACACTGAAGGTGTGGTCGCCCTCGAGGATGCCGCGCAGCACGCTGCCGTAGGCGGTCAGTCCCGGCCGGGCCATCCCCGAGGAGAGCGTCACCCGCGTCATCCCGCGGGAGTCGAAGGGCCCGCCCACGTTCAGCCCCAGGGACAGCTGCTCCTCCTCGAGACCCATGCGCAGCACGTTCGGCGCGACGTCCCCGGAGTGCGGCAGCTGCTCGTAGTCGTGCGGCGGGCGGTGGAACGTGATGGCGATCTCCTGGCGCGGGTTGCCCACGGCCTTGCCCGAGCGCAGGGTGACCGGCACGCCGTTCCAGCGCCAGGTGTCGACCTCGAGGACGACCTGGGCGAACGTCTCCGTGCCGCGGCTCGGGTCCACCCCCTCCTCGGCCGTGTAGTCGGGCAGCTCCCGGCCGTCCACGGTGCCGGCGGTGTACCGGCCGCGGACCGCGGCCCCGGCGGGGTCGCCCCGCCAGGGCTTCGCCGCCCGCAGCACGTGGCTGGTCAGCGTGGGGATCTCGACCTGGTCGAAGGAGGACGGCGGCTCCATCATGACCAGGGCCATCACCTGCAGCAGATGGGACTGGACCATGTCCCGCAGCGCCCCCGTGGAGTCGTAGAACCCCGCGCGCCCCTCCAGGCCCAGGGTCTCGTCGAACACGATCTCCACGGACTCCACGTGCTCCCGGCTCATCAGCGGCTCCAGCAGCCGGTTGGCGAAGCGCAGCCCCACGAAGTTGAGCACCGCCGGCATGCCGAGGAAGTGGTCCACCCGGAAGGTGCGCTCCTCGGGCACGAGCCGGCCCACGAGACGGTTCAGCTCCCGGGCGGTCTCCGTGTCCGAGCCGATCGGCTTCTCCAGGGCCAGCACCAGGTCGTCCGGCAGGTCCATCCCGGCCATGGCCTCGCAGGCCCGGGCGGTGACGGCCGGCGGCAGGGCGAAGTACAGGCAGACCGGGCCCTCCGCGCCGTCGAGCAGAGCGGCGAGGTCCCCGGCGTCGGTGACGTCGCCCGCCACGTAGCGGGCCGTCTCCCGGGTGTGCGCGGCGGCGGGCCCGGAGGCGCCGACGGCGTCGAAGGCCTCCGCCACCACCTGCGCCCACCCGTCCTCGGATTGGCGGGAGGAGCCGACGACGTCGATCCGCAGCTCCGGCTGCGAACTGAGCAGCGTGCCCAGCCCCGGCAGGAGCAGACGGGAGGTGAGGTCGCCGGTGGCGCCGAGAATGATCAGGGTCCTGATGGGCGTCATACCAGCACGCTACCCCGGCGCCGCGCGGTCACGCCTCCGCGGCCACGTCCGCGGCGAGGTCCCGCTTGCGGATCTTGCCCGTGGCCGTCTTCGGCAGCTCGGCGAGGACGACGACCTCCCGGGGGTACTTGTAGGCGGCCAGCGAGCGCCGGGCGTGCGCCACGATCTCCTCCGCGCTGACGGCCGTGCCGGGGCGGGGGCTGACGACCGCGACGATCTCCTGTCCGTGCCGGGGGTGCGGCCTGCCGACCACGGCCACCTCGAACACCGCGGGATGCGCGGCGATCACCTCCTCGACCTCCCGGGGGTAGACGTTGTACCCGCCGCGGATGATGAGCTCCTTCTTGCGGTCCACCACGAAGACGAAGCCGTCCTCGTCCATCCAGCCCAGGTCCCCGGTGTGCAGCCACCCGTCCCGCAGCGCCGCCGCCGTGGCCTCGGGGTCCCCGTAGTAGCCCTTCATGATCGTGGGCCCCCTGTAGAGCAGCTCGCCGACGTGCTCGGGGCCGGGAGGCAGGACGGCGCCCTCGTCGTCGACCACGCGGCACTGCGTGCCCCACAGGGGCCTGCCGATGGAGAGCGCCTTGCGCTCCTCCCGCGAGACGTTGACGGAGACGGAGCTCGTGGACTCGGACAGCCCGTAGCCCTCCAGGACCGTGGCGTTCGGGAACTCGGCCTCGAAGCGGCGCAGGACCTCACCCGGCAGGGCGGCGCCCCCGGAGGTCACCCGCTCCACGCTGGAGAGGTCCCGGCCCGCGGTGCCCGCCTCCAGCATGGCGACCAGCATGGTGGGGACGGCGGAGAACCGCACCACCCGGTGCCGCTCGATCAGGTCCATCGCCGCGACGGGATCGAACCGTGGCAGCAGGACCAGCGTCACCCCGTGGCGCACCCCGATGTTGAGCACGCTGGTGAGCCCGTACACGTGGAAGAACGGCAGGACCGCCAGCACCGTGCCGTCCGGGTCCACGGGCACGCGCTCCGCGGAGGCCGTGGAGTTCATGTAGATCCCGAAGTGGGTCAGCTCCGCGCCCTTGGGCGCGCCGGTCGTCCCGCTCGTGAAGACGATCACCGCCGTGTCGTCGGCCGCGGTCGCCGCCGTGTCCACGGGCGGGCGGCGCTCGAGCAGCTCGGCGAAGTCGCGGGTGCCCTCCGGGCGGGGACCCGCACCGGTGCCCACGACGTACACGGCGACGTCCCCGGCCCCGCGGGCACCGGCGAGGGCCTCGGCGGCCACCGCGTCCGTGGTCACCAGCAGCTCGCAGTCCGCGGTGCGCAGCTGGTGGGCGACCTCGCGGGCCGTGAGCAGCGGGTTCATGGGGACCATGACGCAGCCCGCCCGGGTGATCCCGAAGTACGCGAAGAGGAACTGCGGGACGTTGGGCAGCTGGACCCCGACCGCCGTGCCCGGTGCGAGCCCGAGGGCGCGCAGGTTCGCGGCCACGAGGTCGGCGGCCGCGTCCACCTCGTGGAAGCTCCAGCTGCGCCGCCCGAGCACCACGCACGCCTTCTCGGGCGTGGCCGTCGCGGTCTCGCGCAGCATCACGGACACGTTGAAGCTCATCGGCTGCTCCTGACGTCGGTCGAGGGATCGGTCACGGGCGCAGCAGCGAGACGATCTCCGCCACGCAGGCGGGCCGGTCGGAGTCCTCGACCTCGACCGTGACCCGCACGGTGGCCCGCGCTCCCTGGGGGCCGCGCTCGAGGCCGATCAGCTCCGCGCCCGCGCGGACCCGGCAGCCCACGGGCACCGGGCGGGGGAATCGGACCGTGTCGGAGCCGTAGTTGACCACCATGGACAGGCCCTCCACCCGGTAGATCTCGCGCAGGAACGCCGGCACCAGCGAGAGGGTGAGGTATCCGTGCGCGATCGGCCCGCCGAAGGGCCCGGACCGGGCCCGCTCCGGGTCGGTGTGGATCCACTGGTGGTCGTCGGTGGCGTCGGCGAAGAGGTCCACCTGCTCCTGCGTGACGGTCCGCCACGGGCTGTGGCCCAGGTGCGTGCCGAGCGCCGCGGCGTACTCGTCGATCCCGGTGTAGGTCTGCATCTGCTCTCTCCTGCTGTCTGGACAGTGTGTCGTCTGGACGGTCTGCCGGTGGCACGGCCTGCGACCGGTGCCGCGGTGGTCGGTGCCGCTGCGGCCGGGGGCCGGTCGTCAGGCGCGGGGCCCGCCGGCGACGTAGAGCACCTGCCCGGAGACGAAGGACGCGTCCTCGCGGGCGAAGAAGGACGCCGCCGCGGCGATGTCCTCGGGGGTGCCCGTCCGGGCCACCGGGATCTGCTGGGCGGCCTTCTCGACGAACTGCTCGTAGGGCACGCCCATCCGCTCCGCGGTGGTCCGCGTCATCGCGGTCTCGATCAGCCCCGGGGCGATCGCGTTGACGGTGACGCCGAACTTCCCGAGCTCGATCGCGAGGGTCTTCGTGAAGCCCTGGATGCCGGCCTTGGCGGCCGCGTAGTTGGCCTGCCCGCGGTTGCCCAGGGCCGAGGTCGAGGAGATGTTGACGATCCGCCCCCAGCCCTGCTCCGTCATGTGCGCCTGCACGGCGCGGGACATGAGGAAGTGCCCGCGCAGGTGCACGTTCATCACCGTGTCCCAGTCGTCGGCGCTCATCCGGAACAGCAGGTTGTCCCGCAGCACGCCGGCGTTGTTGACGAGCACGGTGGGCGGGCCGAGCTCGGCGGCCACGGCCTCGACGAGCCCGGCGACGGACGCCTCGTCGGCGACGTCCGCGGCGTAGGCCCGGGCCGTGCCCCCGGCCGAGGTGATGGCCTCGACGACGTCGGAGCACGCCTCGGCGGAGAGGTCGACGGCGGCGACGGCCATCCCGTCGGCGGCGAGCCGCTGTGCGAGCGCGGCGCCGATGCCGCGGGCCGCGCCGGTGACGACGGCGGTGCGCTGGTGCGTGGTCATGGGTCCTCCTGGAGTCGGCCGGACGTGCCGGTCGGGTGGGTCCGTCGGTTGAGTCCGGCGGGTGGGTCCGGCATGGTGGTCCGGCGGGGTGGTCCGGCCGGACGACCGCGGTGGTCGATCGGCGCGGTGTGGGCGCTCAGAGCGGGCCGTTGAGGCCCGGTCCGCCGTCGAGCACGAGGGTGCGCCCGGTGATCCAGGACGCGTCCTCGGAGAGCAGGAAGGCGGTGGCGGCGGCGACGTCCTCGGGGGTGCCGATCCGGCCGAGGGGATAGCCCGCGGCGACCTGCTCCTCGCCCCCGGCCAGCAGCGCCGCCGCGAACCGGGTGCGCACGATCGCCGGCGCCACCGCGTTGACCCGCACCTGCGGGGCCAGCTCGAGGGCCAGCTCCTCGGGCTTCCGGGCGGTCAGGCAGAACCGGGCGCCCTCGGCCACGAGACGCTCGACGATGCCGAGGCCGATGCCCCGGCTCGCGCCGGTGACCACGGCGACCCGGTCCTCGAAGCGCCGGCAGCCGGCCGTCCCGCTCACGAGAGCCGCTCCACGATCATCGCCATGCCCTGGCCGCCGCCCACGCACATCGTCTCCAGGCCGATCTGCCGGTCGTGCTGGCGCAGGCCGTTCAGCAGCGTGGTGGTGATCCGGGCGCCGGTCATGCCCCACGGGTGGCCGAGCGCGATGGCCCCGCCGTTGACGTTGAGCTTGTCCTCGGGAATGCCGAGGTCCTCGGCGGAGGGCAGCACCTGGGCCGCGAAGGCCTCGTTGAGCTCCACGAGGTCCACGTCGTCGATGCTCATCCCCGCCCGGGCCAGCGCCTGCCGGGACGCCTCGACCGGGCCCAGGCCCATGATCTCGGGCGAGAGGGCGGACAGCCCCGTCGAGACGATCCGGGCGAGCGGGGTGAGCCCCAGCTCCTTGGCCCGGGTGTCGCTCATGATCACCAGCGCCGCGGCGCCGTCGTTCATGGGGCACGCGTTGCCGGCGGTGACCGTCCCGTCGGGCCGGAACACCGGGCTCAGCTGGGCGACCGCCTCGAGCGTGGTGCCGGCGCGGGGGCTGTCGTCGCGCGTCACGAGCGTGCCGTCCGGCAGGGTGAGGGGGGCGATCTCCCGGTCCCAGAAGCCGCTGTCCCGGGCCTGCTCCGCGCGGTGCTGCGAGCGCACCGCGTAGGCGTCCTGCGCCTCCCGGGACACGCCGCGCAGCTGGGCGACGTTCTCCGCGGTCTGGCCCATGGCGATGTAGATGTCCGGCACCTCGCCGTCGTCCCGGGGGTCCTGCCACGTCCCGGCGCCGCCCGCGGCGCGCCGGTCCGAGCGCTCCCACGCCTGCCGGAACCACGGGTTGCGGGTGTCCTCGTCGGAGCGGCCCCGGCCGAGGCGGCTCGTGGCCTCCACCCCGGCCGAGAGGAACACGCTGCCCTCACCGG
Organism: Kocuria oceani; assembly: GCF_029524215.1. Lineage (NCBI taxonomy): Bacteria > Bacillati > Actinomycetota > Actinomycetes > Micrococcales > Micrococcaceae > Kocuria > Kocuria oceani. The sequence goes on from NZ_JARAMH010000011.1 coordinate 31,990, forward strand.
CCCGGATCGCGTGCATGGCCATGCGGGTGGTCTGCAGGCTGGACGAGCAGAAACGGGTGATCGTGGTCCCCGGGACCTCGTCGAGCCCGGCGCGGACGGCCACGAGACGGCCGAGGTTCTGTCCGGACTCGCCCTCGGGGACGCCGCAGCCCAGGATCAGGTCGTCGATCTCCGAGGGGTCGAGCTCGGGCACCTCGGCGAGGGCGGCGCGGACCATCTGGGCCGCCATGTCGTCGGCGCGCATCTCGCGCAGGGAGCCCTTGCGGGCGCGCCCGATGGGGGAGCGGACGGCGGAGACGATGACTGCTTCGGGCACGGGGTTCCTTCCGGTGGGATGAGGGGGGGGCGGCGGCGCTCAGGCGAAGGCCGAGACGCCGGTGATCGCGCGGCCGACGATGAGGGACTGCATGGAGTCGGTGCCCTCGTAGGTGTAGACCACCTCCATGTCGGTGAGGTGGCGGGCGACGTCGTTCTCGAGCAGGAGCCCGTTGCCGCCCAGGACGTCGCGGGCGGTGGAGACGACCCAGCGGGCCTTCTTGGCCGCCGTGAGCTTGGCCAGGGAGGCCATGGGGCCGGTGAGGGCGCCCTCGTCCTGGAGCTCGACGAGCCGGAAGCAGATCAGCTTGATCGCCGTGGTCTCGGCGAGCATGTTGGCCAGGTTGTTCTGCACGAGCTGGTAGCTGCCGATCGACCGGCCGAACTGCTTGCGCTCGCCGGCGTAGCGGACGGCGATCTCGTAGGCGGCGATCGCGTGGCCGAGGGCCTCCCAGGCCACCCCGCCGCGGGTGGCGTTGAGGACCTTGTTGACGTCCTTGAAGGAGTCGCAGCGCTGCAGACGGTTCGCCTCGGGAACGCGCAGGTCCTCGATGACGATGTCCGGCTGCAGGATCGCGCGCTTGCCGATCTTGCCGGTGATCACGGTGGGGCGGAACCCGGCGGGGAACTCCGCGTCCGGTTCGCGTTCGAGCACGAAGGCCTTGACCTGGCCGTCCTCGACGTCCCGGGCGTAGATGACCACGACGTGGGCGTAGGAGGCGTTGCCGATCCAGCGCTTCGCCCCGTCGAGCACCCAGGTGTCGCCCTCGCGGCGGGCGCTGGTCTCGAGGGCCACGGAGTCCGAGCCGTGCTCCGGCTCGGTGAGCGCGAACGCGCCGATCCGCTCGAGGCGGGCCATGGCCGGCAGCCACCGCTGCTTCTGCTCCTCCGAGCCGAGGGTGTTGATCGAGCCCATGGCCAGGCCGGAGTGCACGCCGAAGAACGTGTTGATCGAGCCGTCCCCGCGGGCCAGCTCCAGGGACACCTGGGCCCCGGCCATCCGGCTCATCCCCGGGCAGCCGTGGCCCTCGATGACCGTGCCCGCCACGCCGAGCTCGGCGAGCTTCGGGACGAGCTCGAAGGGGAACTCCGCGCGCTCCCAGTAGTCGTTGATGACGGGGCGGACCTCCGCGTCGACGAAGGCGCGCACCCTGTCGCGGATCGCGCGCTCCTCGGCGGTGAGGCGGGCGTCGAGCCGGTAGATGTCGTGGTCCTCCAGCACGGAGGTCCTGGGTGCGGTCGCGGTCTGGGTCATGGGGTGCTCCTGGGCTCGGGCGGGCATCGGCGCTCGCCACCATCCTGTGCGCCGCGTCACAGCGGGTACATGGGCGCGGTGCACGAAGATCCTTGTGCAGCAGCGGCCGTTCTGCGGTCCGGACTGTGCACCGCGTGCGATCGTGGAGGAATGGAGCACAGCGAGGCGCAGGACACGGCGCAGGAGCCGGCGCGGCCCGGCGGGCAGGACCGGCTCCGCCGGGCCTGGACCGGGATGCTGGCGGACGCCGACCGGATCGCCGACGGGATCACCGCGGTGCTGCTCGGGAAGGGCCCGGCCGGCGGCGGCTGGTCCACCCCGGAGCTGCAGGCGCTGCTGCGCCGGAGCACCCGCGAGCACGTCGGCCGGGGCCTGCGCATCCTCGCCGGGCGCGCGGACGACGACGGCGGCACGGCCCGCGCGGTCGACGTGTGGCGGGACACGGGCATCGAGCGGGCCCGCCAGGGTGTTCCGCTGGAGGCGGTGCTGTCCGCCTACACCACCGGCAACCTGCTGCTCTGGGAGGCGATGACCGACCGGGTGCGGGACGGCCGGGCCGAGATCACCGCCGAGGAGCTCGTCACCGCCGGCCGCCGGCTGTGGCACGACCTGGGGGTGCAGAGCGAGGTCATGAGCGAGGCCTACCGGCGCGAGACCGCCCGGCAGGAGCTGCGGGACCTGCGCCGGCAGGAGAACTACCTGGCGGGCCTGCTCGAGGGCCGCGCCGCCGACCCGGAGTTCGCCGGCCAGGCCGAGCAGATCCTCGGGATCCGCGCTGACGCCCCGGTCGCCTGCGTCGTCGCGGTCGTGGAGGACCCGCACAGCGAGCCCCTGCACCACCCCGAGGACCGGGTGGAGCGGATGGGCGGGACCTCCCGCTGGGGCGTGCGCGACGGCGCCCTCTACGGGGTGGTCGCCATGCAGGGCGCCGACGAGGCGTGGCTGAGCGACCTGCTGCGCCCGGCCGTCGAGGGCCGGGTGGGGGTGGCCCTCGCCCGGCAGGGCATGGCGGACACCGCGGCCGCCTTCCGGCTGGCCGCCCGGGCCGCCGCGACCCTGCCGGTGGGGGCGCGGCGGCTCGTGTGGGCCTCGGCCCGCCTGCCGGAGCTGCTGCTCGAGACGAGCCCGGAGGTGGGCTCGATGATCGTCGAGCAGGTCCTGGCCCCGGTGCTCGCCCTGCCGGCCCACCAGCGCACCACGCTGCTGGACACCCTGCGCGCGCTCCTGCGGCACAGCGGCTCGCCGACGTCCGCGGCCGAGGAGCTGTTCTGCCACCGCAACACCGTGATCTACCGCAGCCGCCGGCTCGTGGAGCTGACCGGGTGCAGCCCGCAGGAGCCGCGGGGCCGGCTGCTGCTCGAGCTCGCCGTGCTCGCCCACGACCTGGCCGTTTCGGGGGGCCGGAGCGCACCGGCTGGTTGAATGGGCCCATGAGCGACGAACCCCCGCGGCCCCCGTCCACGCCCCTGGAGGACTACGCCCTCCTCTCCGATCTGCACACCGGTCCGCTGGTGTCCCGCGAGGGCAGCATCGACTGGCTGTGCTTCCCCCGGTTCGACTCCCCGTCGGTCTTCGCCGCCCTGCTCGGCGGCCCCGAGGACGGGCGGTGGAAGCTCTCCGCCGTCGGCGGCGAGGTCGTCTCCCGCCGCTACCTGCCCCGCACCTTCGTGCTCGAGACCACGTGGCGCACCCCCACCGGCACCGCCGTGGTCACCGACTTCCTGCCCCCGGGTGGGTCGGAGGGCCACCCCGACCACGCCGACCTGGTGCGCCGGGTCGAGTGCACCGCCGGGACGGTGGAGGTGGAGCACGACCTGCGGATCCGCTTCGACTACAACCGCGCCCTGCCCTGGACCCGACGGGTCGAGGTGGACGCGGACGGCACGTGCGGGCTGCTCTCGATCGCCGGCCCCGACGCCCTGCTGCTGACCGGGCCCATGCTGCACGCCCACGGGGCCGCGCCGGCCGAGCCGCCGCAGGATGCGGCACCGGAGGAGCCCGGCCGGCCCGACGACGACGCGGGAGGGGTCTCCGACCGGCTGGCCGGGCGCTTCGCGCTCTCCGCCGGGGAGTCCCTGGACTGGGCGCTGACCTGGTACGAGTCCCACCACCCGCTGCCCCGGGCGGTGGACCCCGCCCGGGCCCTGGACCAGGCCGTCACGTTCTGGACCGAGTGGTCCTCGCACGTGAGCACGCACAAGCGCCACGAGCAGGCCGTGCTGCGCTCCCTGCTCGTGCTGCGGGCGCTCACCCACCGGGGCACCGGCGGGATCGTGGCCGCCCCCACCACCTCCCTGCCGGAGGAGTTCGGGGGAGTGCGCAACTGGGACTACCGCTACACCTGGCTGCGCGACGCGGCCCTGACCATCGAGGTGCTCGTCGCCCACGACTTCACCGACGGCGCGCTGCACTGGCGCAACTGGCTGCTGCGGGCCGTGGCCGGGGACCCCGACCAGGTGCAGATCATGTACGGGCTGGCGGGGGAGCGGCGGCTGGCCGAGAACGAGCTGGGCCATCTCGCCGGGTACGAGGACTCGGCCCCGGTGCGGATCGGCAACGGGGCCGTGGGCCAGTACCAGGCCGACGTCGTGGGCGAGGTCATGCTGGCGCTGGCCGCCCTGCGCGACGCCGGGATCGAGGAGGACACGTCCTCGTGGGAGCTGCAGAAGAACCTGCTGCGCTTCTGCGAGCGCAACTTCGAGCGCCCCGGTCACGGCATCTGGGAGATGCGCGGGGACCCGGCCTTCTTCGTGCACGGCCGGGCCATGATGTGGGCCGCCTTCGACCAGGGCATCCGTGCGGTGGAGGAGCACGGGCTCGGCGGGCCGGTGCAGCGGTGGCGCGAGCTGCGGGAGCAGCTGTGCACCGAGATCATGGAGCGCGGCTTCGACGCGGAGCTGAATACCTTCACCCAGACCTACGGCAGCACCGAGGTCGACGCCTCGCTGCTCCAGCTGCCGCACACCGGGTTCGTGGCCTACGACGACCCGCGGATGCTCGGCACCGTGGCCCGGATCGAGGCGGACCTGCGCGGCGAGCACGGGCTGGTGCACCGGTACCGGACGGCCTCCGGGCTGGACGGGCTGGAGGGCGGGGAGTACCCGTTCCTGATCTGCACGTTCTGGCTCGTGGAGCAGTACGCGCGCAGCGGGAGGGTGGACGACGCCGGGGCGCTGCTGGAGCAGCTGGCCGGCTACGCCAACGACCTGGGCCTCTACGCCGAGGAGTTCGACCCCGACACCGGGCGGCTGGCCGGGAACTTCCCGCAGGCGTTCAGCCACCTGGGCTTCATCCGCGCCGTGGACGCCGTGGTGCGGGCGCGGGCCGGGGAGGACCTCCAGGAGCGGTCCGCGTCCTGACCCTGGGCGGTCCGCGTCCTGGCCGCGTGCGGGTGCCGCTCCAGCCTCGTGCGGGTGCCCTCCTAGCGCCGCGCGGTCACCGCCGGCGCACCCTGATCCGTGCGCCGCGCCGCGTGCGGGGCCGCCCCGGGTGCCGGGGCGCGGCCGCGCGCGAACGCCGTGGCGAGCACCACCAGCACGGCGGCGAGGACCGCGCCGTAGGCCAGGGTCAGCGACTGGGGCTCGTCCAGGGCCCGGCCGACCGCGATCCAGGACAGGCCCCACGCCGAGGCGGCGGCCACGGCCCAGCGCCCGCCGACCCGGTGCTGGATCCACGCCAGCACCGCGGCCAGCACGAGCACCACGGCCACGCCGATCCACTCGGCGCCCGGCCCCTCCTGGCGCACGCCCGAGGCGACGAGGGCGGCCGCGACGTTGGCCGCCGTCGCGACGGCGACCCAGCCCAGGTACAGCCCGAAGGTGCCGTCCACCACGAGCTGGTCCAGCCGGGTGCCCGGGTCCGGCAGCTCGGCCAGGCGCTGCACCAGCAGGCCCAGGACGAGGGCCAGGACGACGATGACGCCGACGCTGACCCAGATCCACCCCTGCTGGGTGACCAGCAGCCAGCCGGCGTTGAGGAGCATGGAGACCGCCGCGAGCCAGCCGGTGGCGCGGGCGCGCGGGTCCGCGGCGCGCGAGGGCAGCCACTGCCAGACGGTGTACGCGAACAGGCCCAGGTAGATCACCGACCAGATGGAGAACGCGGTGCCCGCCGGGGCGAGCAGGGTGGCGTCCGCGGCGAGGCTGCCCCCGGAGGACTCCTCGACCCGGGTGCCGAACAGGCCGATCCCCACCAGGGTGCCCAGCACGCACGCGATCTCGCTGACCGTGACCACGACCTGGCGGGTGCGGTCCGCGGCGGTCGGCCGGGCGGGTCCGGCGGGTGCGCGGACGGGGGAGGTGCTCACGGGAGGACCTTTCTCGAAGGGCGCGGATCCTTGCCCACCAGGGTAGGAGACGGACCTGGGAGCCGGCTTCGGAAGAGGTCCGCCCCGGAGGGTCCCCTAGAGTGACCGGATGGACTCCACCCAGAACCCCCGGCCCGTCGTGGGCCTGCTCGGGGCCACCGGCATCACCGGGCGCGTGGCGCTGGCCCACCTCGTGGCGCGGGCGGCCGAGGCGGGGGTCGGCGTCGTCGTCGGCGCCCGGGACCCCGAGCGCGTGCGCGCCCTGTGCGCCGAGCGCGGGATCCCCGTTCCCGAGATCGTGCCCGCCGACGTGACGGACCCCGGATCCCTGCGCGCGTTCGTGCGGCGCAACGACGTCCTGGTCAACCTGGCCGGCCCCTACACCCGGCTGGCCCCGCCGGTGCTGGCCGCGTGCGTCGCGGAGGGCGCCCACTACCTGGACCTGACCGGGGAGTCGCAGCTGGCCCACCGCACCGACCGTGACCTGGACGCGCCCGCGCGGGCCGCCGGGGTGGCTCTCGTGCACACGGCCGGCTTCGAGGCCCTGCCCGCCGACGTGCTCGTGGACGCCGCCCGCCGGCACGCCGCCGCCCACGGCGAGACCCTGCGCACCGCGGACCTCGTGACCTCCGTGCGCACCCCACCGGGGACAGGGTTCTCGGAGTCGGTCTCGGGCGGGACCCTGCAGAGCCTCGTCGAGGTCCTGCGGGACCCCGACCCCGCCCGGATGGGGGACGTGGCCGCACGCCTTCCCGCGCCGGCGCCCGGCACCGGCACCGCCGCCGACCCCGGTGCGGTGCGCCGCACCAGCCCGCTGCGCCTGCGCGCCCGGACCGCCGGCGGCCGGGTGCTGGCCCCCATGAGCCCCCTCGCGGCGATCAACCCGCCGGTGGTCCACCGCACCCAGGCCCTCAGCCCCGTGCCGGGGGCCGCCGCGCACCCCCTCGCGTTCCGGGAGGCCGCGGACCTGGGCCGATCGGGAGGACTCCCGGGCGCCGGGCGGTTCGCCGCGGCCACGGCGGTCGCCGCCGTCCAGTTCCTGGCCGGGCTCGCCGGCCGCCTGCCGCACCCGGTGCGCGCCCGTCTCGCCGGCGTCCTGGCGGCGCGGCTGCCGCAGGCGGGCACCGGCCCGACGGGGGACGTCCTCACCGGCTGGTCCTGGACGACCCGTGGCGTCTTCACCACCCACCAGGGCAGCACCTTCCCCGCGGTGCTGGAGGCGCAGGGCAACCCCGGCTACGGGACCACCCCCTGGCTGACCACGGAGCTGGCCCTGCGGATGGCGGTGCACGGCGTCCCGGACGCCGCGCTCGGCTCCTCCACCCCGGCCCTCGCCCTGGACGGGGATCTCGACGCGCTGCTGCCGGCCCGGGTGCGCATCACGGTCGGCTGAGCAGGACCGGCCGGGCAGGACCGGCCGGGCAGGACCGGCCGGGCGCAGGGCACGACACCGCCCGGGCACGCAGCGAGCCCCGGCCCTCGGAACGAGGACCGGGGCTCACCGGGACGGCGCGCGGGGCGCTACGGCTTGAGCACCACCTTGATGCACCCGTCCTGCTTCTTCTGGAACTTCTCGTACATCTCCGGCGCCTCGTCCAGGGAGGCCGTGTGGGTCTTCAGGTCCAGGACGCCCAGCGGGTCCGAGGGGTCGTCCACCAGCGGGAGCAGGTCGTCGATCCACCGCTTCACGTTGCACTGCCCCATGCGGAACTGGAGCTGCTTGTCGAACATCGTCAGCAGGGGCAGCGGGCTCTTCGAGCCGCCGTACACGCCGCTGAGCGAGATCGTGCCGCCGCGGCGGACCGCGTCGATCGCGGTGTAGACGGCGTTGAGCCGGTCGCTGCCGGCGGTCTCCATGGCCTTGCGGGCCAGCGGGTCCGGCAGCAGCCCCACGGCCTGCTGCGCCAGGCCCGCCACGGGCGAGCCGTGGGCCTCCATGCCGACCGCGTCCACCACGGCGTCGGGTCCGCGGCCGTCCGTGCTCTCGCGCAGCTCGTCGGCCACCCCCGAGTGCGAGTCCAGCGTCTCCACCCCGTGGCGCTCGGCCATGGCGCGGCGCTCCGCGACGGGGTCCACCGCGATCACGCGGTAGCCCAGGTGCCGGCCGATCCGCGCCGACATCTGGCCGATCGGGCCCAGCCCGAGCACGGCCAGGGAGCCGCCCTCCGGGGGCGCGGCGTACTGCACGGCCTGCCACGCGGTGGGCACCACGTCGGAGAGGTACAGGTAGCGCTCGTCCTCACCGGTGTCCGGGACCTTGATGGGCCCGTAGTCGGCGTGCGGCACCCGCAGGTACTCCGCCTGACCGCCGGGCACGGACCCGTACATGCGGGAGTAGCCGTAGATGGCGCACCCGCTGTTGTACTCGCGGACCTGGGTGGTCTCGCACTGGGACTGCAGGCCGTGCCGGCACATGAAGCAGTGCCCGCAGGAGATGTTGAACGGGATCACCACGCGGTCACCGGGCTTGAGGTCCGTGACCGCGGAGCCGACCTCCTCCACGATGCCCATGGGCTCGTGGCCGACCACGTCGCCCTTGTCCATGAACGGGCCCAGCACCTCGTACAGGTGCAGGTCCGAGCCGCAGATGCCCGACGAGGTGATCCGCACGATCGCGTCCGTGGGCTCCTGGATCCTCGGGTCCGGAACCTCCTCCACGCTCACCGAGCGCTTTCCCTGCCATGTCAGAGCCTTCATCGATCCTCCTTCTCAGGGCCGGGGTCGCCGCCGTCGACGGGACCGTCAGCCTGCTGATCTGTTCGGTCGGGACCGATCCTACCCGCCGGGCTCGTCCCGGGGATAGGCCGCGGCCTGCCGGGGGGCGTTCCCGTCCCGCAGGAAGTAGGCCCCCACGGAGCCGGCCAGGGTCGCGAAGACGCCCACCGAGTACACCGCCAGCACGACCTCCAGGACCCGGGGGAAGCCGCCCTGCGCCCCGAGCTCCCGCCCCGTGATCGTGGACATCGCGGCGTCGGAGAGCGCCGGCCCGTAATCCGGGTAGGCGCCCAGGACGTAGAGCAGCTGGCTCGAGACCAGGACGACGACGCCGGTCAGCGCCGCGAGCCAGCCGATCCTGCTGGACAGCAGCCGCCCGGCGGAGCGGGAGCCGCGGACCCCGGCCGAGAGCACGCTGCCGGCCCGGGTCAGGCGGGTGAGCCGGATCAGCCGGGCCGCCTGCAGCGCCCGGAAGAAGCGCAGGAAGGGGAGCAGGAGGAAGAGCACCTGCCACCAGTTGCGCTTCCAGAACGCCGCCGAGAACCGGGCGACGTAGGCGCGCAGCAGGAACTCGCTCACGAAGACCGCCCAGAACACCCACCCGACCACGTTGAGGAAGGCCAGCAGGCCGGGGTCCTCCGCGAGCAGCTGGCCGAGCACCACGAACAGGAAGAGCACCCCCAGGATGCCCATCGGCCGGTCGAGCCGCCGGGCGAGCCCCTCGGCCAGGCCCAGCTGCTCCGCCTCCCGCGCGGCCGCGCCGGTGGAGCCCGTCCCCGGGGCCCGCTCCTCGTCCTCGGATCTCGTCACGTCGCCCGCCTGTCCCGTTCCCGTCGCTGGTCCCTTCCGCGGTCCACGCTATGCGACCGGGCGTGCGGGGGCCGGTCTTGACCCACAGCGCAGGCCGGTTGCCAGCGGGTGCACCCCGGTGCCGGATCCGGTCCGCGCCGCCGTGACCTGCCCCACACTGATCGTCAACGGGTTCCGGCCCGCACCGATCCGCAGGGCCCGCCGCGCCCGCCTCCGGACCACCCGAGGAGATCCGCCATGCAGGAGACCACGCTCGCCACCCCGCCGTCCGCGCTCGGGGTCACCCACCCGCTCGACATGCTCACCCCGGCGGAGATCAGTGCCGCCCGCAGCATCCTCGAGTCCGCCGGCCTGCTGGGGCCGGACACCCGGTTCCCGCGGGTGCTGCCCGTGGAGCCGCCCAAGTCCGTGGTGCTCGGCCACCGGGAGGGCGCGGACGACTTCGACCGCTCGGTGGACGTCACCCTCCTGGACACGGGCACCGGCCGCACCCGCCGGGCGGTCGTGTCCGTGACGGCCGGGCAGGTCCGCTCGGTGGAGACCCTGCCCACGGGGGAGCACCCCTACGGGCAGGCGCAGTACCTGTTCGAGGAGTACGACCGGGCGGCGGAGATCGTGAAGGCGGATCCGCGCTGGCAGGAGGCCATGGCCCGCCGCGGCATCGAGGACACGACCCACACGTTCGTGGCCCCCCTGGCTCCGGGCTTCTTCCCGCGGGAGGACGAGACGGGCAAGCGGGTGATCCGCTCGCTGACCTTCCACCGCCGCTTCGAGGGGGACAACCCGTGGGGGCACCCGGTGGAGGGCCTGATCGCGCACGTGGACCTCACGGCCGGGGAGGTCGTCCGGTTGGAGGACGAGGGCGACGTGCCGGTGCCCATGGCCGACGCCAACTACACCCCCGAGCACGTGGGCCCGGCCCGCACCTCGCTCAAGCCGCTGGACATCGTCCAGCCGGAGGGCCCGTCCTTCCAGGTGGAGGGCTCCCACGTCACGTGGGAGAACTGGAAGCTCCGCATCGGCTTCAACGCCCAGGAAGGACTGGTGCTCAACCAGGTCACGTTCCGCGACGACACCGGCGAGGAGCCCGAGGACCGCTCGGTGCTCCACCGCGGTTCCGTGCCGGAGATGGTGGTTCCCTACGGCGACACCACGAACACCCGCTTCTGGATCAGCTACTTCGACGCCGGGGAGTACCTGCTGGGCAAGAACGCCAACTCCCTGAAGCTGGGCTGCGACTGCCTGGGGGTGATCCGGTACTTCGACGCGTTCGTGGCCGACGACGAGGGCCACCCGATGGAGATCCCGCACGCCGTGTGCATGCACGAGGAGGACTACGGGATCCTGTGGAAGCACACCGAACCGGGGGAGGCCCCGCAGGTGCGCCGCTCCCGCCGGCTGGTGATCAGCTACTTCGCCACGATCGGCAACTACGAGTACGGCTTCTTCTGGTACTTCTACCTCGACGGCTCGATCCAGGTGGAGGCCAAGGCCACCGGCATCGTCTTCGCCGGGGCGTGCGAGCCCGGCCGGCCCAACCGGCACGCCGCCGAGGTCGCCCCGGGCGTGCAGGCCCCGGTGCACCAGCACCTCTTCTGCGCCCGTCTGGACGTCGCCGTCGACGGCACGGGGAACACCGTGCAGGAGGAGAACCTCGTGGCCCTGCCGATGGGGGAGGACAACCCCTACGGCAACGCCTTCACGTGGTCGCGCACCGATGTGACCCGGGAGTCCGAGGGGATCCGGGACGCGAACACCGAGACCGGGCGGAAGTGGTTCGTCACCAACCCGAACCGCCGCAACCACGTGGGAGAGCCCACCGCCTACCACCTGATCCCCATGCCCGGTCCGCGGCTGCTGGCCGCCGAGGGCTCCTCGGCGCGCCGGCGCGCGGCGTTCGCCACCCACCACCTGTGGGTCACCGCCTTCGACGCCGAGGAGAGGTTCCCGGCCGGGGACTTCCCCAACCAGCACGCCGGGGGCGGCATCGCCGACTGGGTCGCCCAGGACCGGCCTCTGGAGAACACCGACGTGGTGCTGTGGCACACCTTCGGCCCCACCCACATCCCGCGCACCGAGGACTGGCCGGTCATGCCGGTGGACTACTACGGCTTCTGGTTCAAGCCCTACGGCTTCCTCGACCGCAACCCGGCCCTGGACCTGCCCGACTGGTCCACCGCCGGCGGACGCTGCTGCGGCACCGAGGTCGGCCACGCCGATCCGGTCCCTGCCACGGAAAGCGCCCATGCCGTCACCGGCACCGGCGACCACCCGTCCCACGACTGCCACTGCGAGGGCTGAACCATGAGCACCAGCACCACATCGTCCGGAAACCTGCACGCCTCCGGCGGGGCACCAGCACAGGGCCACCTCAGCGAGCACGGGGGCCTGGACCGTCGGACGCTCACCGTCCCCGCCCTGGTCTTCCTCATCATCGCCGCCTCGGCCCCGCTGACCGTGCTCGCCGGTGGTGTTCCGACGACCTACGCCGTCGCCGGCCTGACGGGGGTGCCCCTGGCCTATGTCCTGCTGGGGGTGCTGCTGGCCGTGTTCGCGGTGGGGTACGGGGCGATGTCCGCCCGGATCACCAACGCCGGCGCCTTCTACGCCTACATCGCCGACGGCCTGGGCCGGCGTCAGGGCATCGGCGCGTCCTGGCTGGCGCTGGTCAGGTACAACGCCATGCAGATCGGGCTCTACGGGCTCTTCGGCTTCGCCCTGTCCTCCTTCCTGGAGGCCCGGCTGGGCCTGACCCTGCCCTGGTGGGCGGCCGCCCTGGCCGGGCTCGTGCTGGTCGGTGTGCTCGGGGTCAGCAGGGTGGACCTCTCCGCGAAGGTGATCGCCGTCCTGGTGGCCCTGGAGTTCCTGGTGGTGATCGTCGTCGACGTCGTCTCCCTCACGGTGGCCCCCGAGGGGATCAGCGCGCAGCCGCTGACGCCCTCCGAGTTCCTCGCTCCGGGCATCGGGGCGTTGCTGGCCTTCGGGATCGCGGCGTTCATGGGCTTCGAGTCCGGCGCGATCTACAGCGAGGAGGTCAAGGACCCTGCCCGTTCCGTGCCGAGGGCCACGTTCATCGCGGTGCTGATCATCTCGGTGTTCTATGCCGTGTCCGCCTGGGCCCTGGCCATGGGGGTCGGACCCGGTCAGATCGTGGCCGCCTCCCAGGAGCTCGGCCCGGACCTGGTCTTCGTGTTCCTGGGAGAGCACGGCGGGGTGCTGCTGACGGACATCGCCCAGGTCCTGTTCATCACCAGCCTGCTCGCCGCGCTGATCGCCTTCCACAACGCCGTGGCCCGCTACTTCTTCTCCCTGGGCCGCGAGTCCGTGCTGCCCCGCCGGCTGGGGGCCGTGGGGCGGCGCAACCACGCCCCGGTGGCCGGTTCGCTCGCGCAGAGCGGACTGGCCGTGGTGCTCGTGGCCGTGTTCGCCGTCGCCGGGCTGAACTCGGAGCTGGGCCCCCTGTTCCCGGTGCTGACGCTGTTCACCTGGCTCACGAACGCCGGGGCCTTCGGGCTGATCTTCCTCCTGGCCCTCACCTCCCTGGCCGTCATCGGGCACTTCCGGCGGGACCCCGGCGGGCACTCCGCCTGGGTGCGCTGGATCGCCCCCGCCGTCTCGGGCCTGGGCCTGGGCACGGTCTTCGTGCTCATCCTCGTGAACTTCGACGTCCTCATCGGTGCGGAGGGCCCCAGCCTGCTGGCGGTCGTCATGCCCGCGATCATCCTCGCCACCGGAGTCCTCGGACTGGTCTGGGGCGAGTACCTCAGGCGCCGTCGCCCCGCGGTGTTCGCCGGGGTGGGCTCCGGCCGCGCCGTCGGGGACGGCCGGTCGGGGACCGGCCCGCAGGAGGACGCGGAGCCCGGGCAGACGGTGCAGCTCGAGCAGACGGTGGAGCCCGAGCGCAGCGCGGAGCACGGGTGAGCGCGGCGGGGGCCGCGGTCGCGGTGCCGGCCCGGACGCCGCGCCTGCTGGGCGACCCCCTCCGGGGCGCGCTCGCCCTGGGGACCGGTGTCTCCGTGGTCCTGCACGCACAGATGGCCCTCGGCGGCACCCACGGGCGCGGGTGGTCCGTGCTCATGGGTCTCATGGCGGTGCTGTGCCTCCCCTGCCTGGTCGCCCTCGTCCGTCCGGCGGCCGTGCACCCGGCGGCCGGCACGGTGCGGATGGCTCTGGGGACGGCCCTGGCCATGGCGCTCGGCCACGTCCTGCTGCTGCCGCTGATGAGCGGCGTCGGTGGTCATGCCCAGCACGGCACCCCGTCCGCCGGGACGGTGCCGGCCGCCGCAGGAGGCGCCGCCCACGGGGCCGGAGTGCTGCTCGTGGTCGGCGTCGAGCTGGCCGTGGCCGTCCTGGCGGTCGTGTGGCTGCGCCGTTCCGAACGGCGGCCGGTCTGCCGCCCGGTCTAGGATGGGACCACCGTTGTGATTGCAGTCACGGCGGGCCGGCCCGGTGCGGCCCGCCGCCGTTCCGGAGAGGGGGACTCCCGCATGGCCTCGACACCGCTTCCGCCGCGCTCCGCGCCGGCGGAGCCCGTGCTGGCCGAGACGATCCAGGACTGGACTCGGCTCGCCTCGCAGTCCTTCGTGCCGCTGCGGTGCACCACCACGGCCCGGCGGACCTTCCGTGCGAGCCTCGTGGCGCGGGACGCCGGGAACCTGCACGTCACCCACATGCGGGTCGGCCCCCACGCCGTCGAGCGCGTGCCCGGCACGGCCGACGGCGAGGGGTGCTTCAAGGTGAACCTGCAGCTGGAGGGCCGCTGCTCCGTGGAGCAGGCGGGCCGCCGCAGCGTGCTGGCGCCGGGTGACCTGGCGCTCTACGACACCTCCGCCCCCTACCGGCTCGAGTTCACCGAGGACGCCCGGCTGCTGGTGCTCATGTTCCCGCACGGCGTGCTCGACCTGCCCCCGGCGGCGGCCGGGCAGCTGCGGGCGGCCCGGCTCGGGTCGGAGACCGCCGTGCACGGGATGGTCTCGAGCTTCCTCGCCTCGATGGCCGAGCGGATGGACGCCCTGACCGGCATGAACGGGCAGCGCCTGGGCAACTCGGCCTTGGACCTGCTCACCACCTCGTTCAACCTCGAGCTCGACGACCAGGTGGCGGCCTCGGCCCACGAGGCGGACCGGCTGCGCGCCACGGTGCACGACTGGGTCGAGGCGAACCTCTCCCGCCCGGACCTCGATCCCACGACCATCGCCCGCGCCCACTTCATCTCGGTCCGGCGGCTCCACCAGCTCTTCCACGAGGAGGGCACCACCGTCTCCGCGTGGGTCCGCACCCGCCGGCTGGAGCGGTGCCGGCGGGCCCTCGAGGACCCCGTGAGCGTCGGGGTGCCCGTCGGGCGGATCGCCGCCCGCTGGGGGTTTCCCGACGCCGCCCACTTCTCCCGCGTGTACAAGGCCGCCTACGGCGTCTCCCCGTCCGAGGCGCGCGCCCGGGCGCTCACCGGCTGACGCGCCCACCTGCCCGGCAGGCCGCACCCGCCGGCGCTCGCGGCGTGGTTCGGGCTGGAGTGGGAGGGCTTCCGGGACGCCCCGCGGCCCCTCGAGGAGCAGATGCGCGGCACCGAGGACCTCTGGGCGCGGATCGCCGAGCAGCACGGGCTGGTCGAGCCCGACCTCGCGCGGGTGGCCTCGTGGTGGCACACGGACGCGGACCTGGGCCGGCCGATCGAGGTCGTCGCGGACATGTCCAAGAGCCGGCCGGCCGGGTTCACGGTGTACCGCCGCACCCAGGACTGCTTCACCCGCCTGTTCGACCGCTACCGGGCCGAGCGCGTCATCCCCTGACTCGGTGGGGCCGTCAGCCGCCGAGGAGCGGTGCGACGGCCTTCACCAGCTGCTGGGCGCCCAGGATGCCGAAGAGCAGGGCGGTGATCCCCAGCGCGGTGTTGGTGTGCCACCTGTTGGCCCACTCCTTGGGGATCCGGCGGCCGTTGAGCAGGCCCAGCAGGGTGAGCGCCAGGAAGGGCATGAACAGCGAGCCCAGGACGCCGTAGGCGAGGATCAGGCCGATGGGCTGGCCCAGGGCGAAGAGGAGCATGGGCGGGAACGTCAGCCAGAGCACGTAGAAGCGGAAGTACTTGCCGCCGACCCGGGTGTCGGGGTGGCCGGACTCCTTGCCGCGGATGTTGCCCCAGAAGTCGGCGAACATCAGGGACACGCCGTTCCACACGCCGATGATCGAGGAGAAGGAGGCGGCCCAGAAGCCGACGAGGAAGCCGGTGCCGACCACGTCGCCGTACTCCGCGCGGAGCACGGCGTAGAGGTCCAGCAGGCCCTCGTCCCCGGAGCTGAGCGCCACGCCGGCGGATCGGACCACCTCGGCGCCGACGATCAGCATGGCGATGACGAAGATGCCCGTGACCACGTAGGCCACGGAGTTGTCGATCCGCATGACGCGCATCCACTTGGGCGTGTACCAGCCCTTCTCCCGCAGCCAGTAGCCGTAGGCGGCCAGCGTGATGGTGCCGCCGACCCCACCGGCGAGAGCCAGGGTGTAGAGCACCCCGCCCTCCGGGATGACCGGCACGAGGCCCCCGATCATCTCGGGGACGTTGGGGGTGGCGATGACCGCCAGCCCCACCACGGTGACGAACATCAGGCCGACCAGCGCGGCGGTGATCTTCTCGAAGGTGGCGTACCTGCCGAACCACACCATGACGAACCCGAGCAGGCCCATGACGATCGCCCAGGCCCACAGGGGCAGGACGGGGAAGACAGCGGCCAGCGGAAGGGCGGCGGAGGACATCGCGGTGGCGCCGTAGACGAAGCCCCAGATCATGATGTACGGCCCGAAGTACCACGTGGTCCACCGGCCCAGCGAGCGCCAGCCCTCGAAGATGGTGCGGCCCGTGGCGAGCGTGAAGCGCCCGGCGCCCTCCACCAGGATGATTTTCAGGACCACGCCGAGGACCACGGCCCACAGCAGCCCGTAGCCGTAGCGGGACCCGGCCACCAGGGTGGCGACCATGTCCGCGGCGCCCACGCCGGTGGCCGCGACGACCAGTCCCGGGCCCACGATCCGCCATTTGGCCGGCGACCCGCCGTCGTCGTCCGTGCGGGCGGCGTGCGCCCCGAAGCCGGGGTCGTTCTCTGTGCGCAATGCGTGTCCTCGTCGTCGCGTCCGATGCGCGTTCCGTGGCGGAACCGGACGGCGAGCGCGCTGCGGTGCCGACGTCCGCACCGGAGTCGCTGTGCTCCGAGACACAGTACATGGTGGGCGGCACCGGAGACGGCCGGCGCACCGGCCGACGGCCCCGGTGCGCCCGACCGCGGTGGAGCCGTCCGCGCCCGGGTCAGGAGATGCCGTTCTCCTGCAGCCACATCTCGAGCAGCCCCAGCTGCCACAGCACGTTGGAGCGCAGCGGCGTGTGGTGCCGGTTGGGGTCCGCCAGCAGGGACTCCACCACCTCGGAGTTGTAGAGCCCGCGCCGCACCGCCGCCGGATCGGTCAGCGCCGCCTCGACCCGGTCCAGGGTCCCGCCCTCCAGGGTGCGGATCGCCGGGACCGGGAAGTAGCCCTTCTTCCGGTCGATGACCTCGTCCGGGACGATCCCGCGCGCGGCGCGCTTGAGCACGCCCTTGCCGCCGTCGGCGAGCTTGAGCTCGGGCGGGATGCGCCCGGCGAACTCCACGAGCTCGTGGTCCAGGAACGGCACCCGGGCCTCGAGGCCCCAGGCCATGGTCATGTTGTCCACCCGCTTCACCGGGTCGTCCACGAGCATCACCGTGGAGTCGGTGCGCAGCGCGGCGTCGACGGCCGTCTCGGCCCCCGGGCGGCCGAAGTGGCGCTCGATGAACGCCGTGGGCGCGTCGTGGGTCGCCATCCACTCCGGGGACAGGACCTTGGCCAGCCGCGACCACGGGCGGTCGAAGAACGCCTCCGAGTAGGTCTGGCGCGCGTCGTCGCGCGCGACGTCGGCCAGCGGCGGGTACCAGTGGTAGCCGCCCAGCACCTCGTCGGCGCCCTGGCCGGACTGGACGACCTTGACGTGCTTCGAGACCTCCTCGCTGAGCAGGTAGAAGGCCACGCAGTCGTGGCTGATCATCGGCTCGCTCATCGCGGCCACGGTCCGGTCGATCGCCGGGACCAGCCGGGCGTCGTCGATCGCGATCTGGTGGTGGTCGGTGCCGAAGCGGCGCGCCACGCGGGAGGAGAACTCGAACTCGTCCCCGGACTCCTCGCCCCGGGACTCGAAGCCGATGCTGAACGTCTGCAGGTCCTCCTGCCCGCTCTCCGCGAGCAGGGCCACCACGAGGCTGGAGTCGATCCCGCCGGACAGCAGCACGCCCACCGGCACGTCCGCCACCATGCGCCGCTTCACCGCGGTGCGCAGCTTCTCGACGAGGCCGTCCTGCCAGTCCTGCGCCGACCAGTCCGAGCGGTCCTCGTCCCGGGTGAACTGCGGGTTCCAGTACTCGTGGTCGGAGGCCGACCCGTCCGGCTCGATCGTGCGCACGGTCGCCGGCGGCATCTTCCGCACGCCCTTGAGAATGGTGCGCGGGGCCGGGACCACCGAGTGGAAGGTGAGGTAGTAGGACAGGGCGGTGCGGTCGATCGAGGTGTCGACGTCGCCGGCGGCGAGCAGCGCCTGCACCGTGGAGGCGAACCGCAGCCGCGCCCCCGTGTGGTCGACGTAGAGGGGCTTGATCCCCAGCCGGTCCCGGGCGAGGACCGTGCGCCCGCTCGTGTGCTCGGTGATCGCGAAGGCGAACATGCCGTGGAAGTGGTAGACGCACTCCCTGCCCCAGCGGTGGTAGGCCTTCAGGGCGACCTCGGTGTCCGAGGTGGAGAAGAACTCGTAGCCCATGCCGCGCAGCTCCTCGCGCAGCTGCCGGTAGTTGTAGATCATGCCGTTGAACACGATCGACAGGCCCAGGCGGGAGTCCACCATCGGCTGCCCGCCCGAGGGGCTGAGGTCCACGATCTTCAGCCGGCAGTGGCCCATGGCCACCGCGCCCTGGGCCCAGACGCCCGATCCGTCCGGCCCGCGGCCGGACTGGGCGCAGGTCATGCGGTGGATCGTGCCCGGGTCCGCGGTCGCGCCGTCGAACCGGATCTCACCGGCGATGCCGCACATCAGCGCTCACCTCCGCCGCAGGTCCAGGAACTGGTCGGGTGGGACGAGCCGTGGCGGGAGAGCATCTCCCCAGTCTAGGCGTTCGGCGCGGATCGCCGGTCGGTGTCCTGCGCCAGACCGTCCACCAGTGCCAGGGCCCGGTCCCGGGTCGTCCCCGCGACGTGCTCGGGGGTGCCCGCGACCCGCAGGGCCGTGTCCGCGATGCGGTGCGCCGCGTCGTCGGGCAGGCGCGGCGCCCTGCGCTGGCGCTGCAGGATGACGTTCTCCACGAGCCCCATGACCACGGCCGCGTCGAACGGTGTCGCCGGGCGCCCGCTCGTGCGCTCCAGCAGGGTTCCGTAGATCCGCTCCAGCGCGTCCCGGTTCTCGTGGAACTCCTCGAACCCTTCGCCGCGCAACTCCGGGGCGAAGTAGAGCGCCCCGAGGTTCTGCGGGTCCCCGAGCAGCAGCCGGGTGTCCGCGAAGCACAGGGCCCACAGCAGCACGTGCCCGGGGGCGTCGGCCGCCAGCAGCCGCTCGGCGAGGCGGCGCGAGGGCACCACCGTGCCGAGCACCAGGCGCAGCAGGACCTCCTCCTTGGAGCGGAACCAGTGGTAGACGCTCGCCTGCTGCAGGCCCGCGGCCTCCGCGATCGCGCGGGTGCTCGTCCGGGCGAAGCCGTGGCGCACGAACAGGTCCCCGGCGGCGTGGAGGACGTCCTGCTCGGCCCCGCGCCCCGTGGGGGAGGCGGGATTCTTGCGCGGGCGTCCTCGGCTCTTCGTCACGGGACAGAACCTACCAATCCCGCCCGCCGCTCGGCGGGGCGAGCCGGGGGCGTGGAGTTACCTCCCCGAAACGCCCGCCTGACCCGGGGGAAATCCCGCCCTGCTCTAATACCTGTCAACCGACAGAAAATCCGTCCGAGAAGGAGCCGGCCATGACCGTCACCCAGACCACGTCCGCCACCGGGACGACCGCCGGGGCCCGGGCCCACGCCCGCGCCCAGGAGGGCACCGTCGTCGCGTGCAGCCCCACCGTGCCCGCCACGACCTACGAGGACGCCCCGGCCCGGGTGGCGCCGGAGGACATCGTGTGGGCCGAGCGCGTGGCGGGCGGCAACTACACGCACAAGGTCCTGGCCCGCGGCACCGCCGTCCGGCTCACGGACGTGACCGGCGACGCCTGCGCCTCGGTGCTGCTCTACAACGCCGCGGAGCCGTTCGAGCGGCTCAACGTGGCGGACACGATGAAGATCCAGTGGCAGGTCCGCAGCGGCGCCGGGCAGGTCCTGCTCTCCGACCAGGGCCGTGCGCTGGCCACCGTGGTGGAGGACAGCTCGGGCCACCACGACGCCCTCTACGGCGCCAGCTCCCGGGCCCGCAACGAGGAGCGCTACGGGGACGGGCAGCCCCAGGGCCCCAGCCCGGCCGGGCGCGAGCTGCTCGTCCTGGCGGGCGCCAAGCACGGGCTCTCCCGGCGGGACGTCCCGCCCTGCGTCTCGTTCTTCCAGGGCGTGGAGGTCGGCCCCTCCGGCCGGCCGGTGTTCACGGGCTCCGCCGGGGCGGGCGCCTCCCTGACCCTGGTCACCGAGATGCCGTGCGTGCTGCTGCTCGCCAACGCCGCCCACCCCCTGGACCCGCGTGAGGAGTACGTGAGCACTCCGCTCGACGTCGTCGCCTGGCGCGCCCGGGCGACCGCCCCCGAGGCCCCCGCCTGGAACTCGGCGCCCGAACGCCGCCGCGCCTACCAGAACACCGCCGAGTACCTCCGCGCCCGCGGCCTGGCCTGAGCTCCTGCAGCGACGAGGAAAGGAACCCACCATGACTGCTCCCACCACCACTCCGGTCCCCGCCGACCGCGCGGCCGACCTCGCGTCCCGGTTCGGCCCCGAGCTGCGCCGCGAGACCGTGGCCCCGCTCGCCCCCTGGTCCACCGTCCTGCGGGCCGGCCAGGTGCTCACCATCGTGGACGTGGACGGCAACCAGGCCGTCGACTTCCTGGTCTACGACGCCGCGGACACCGCCCGCGCCTACAGCGCGCAGGCCACCCTGCAGGGCCAGGACAGCGTCTACCTGAGCGCCGGGTCGATCCTGCGCAGCAACGAGCACGACCCGCTGCTGACCGTCGTCGGCACGGACGTCGAGCGCCACGACACCCTCGGCGGGGCCTGCTCGAAGGAGTCCAACACCCTGCGCTACGGCCACCACACCTGGTCCCAGCACGGGTGCGCGGACAACTTCCTGGCGGAGCTCTCCCGGTACGGCATGGGCAAGCGGGACCAGGTCTCCAACGTCAACTGGTTCATGAACGTCCCGGTGGACCCGGACGGCGCCCTGGGCATCGTGGACGGCATCTCCGCCCCCGGACTCTCGGTGAGCCTGCGGGCGGAGCGGGACGTGCTGGTGGTGGTCTCCAACTGCCCGCAGGTCAACAACCCCTGCAACGGCTTCGACCCCTCCCGTGCCGAGATGATCGTCTCTGCCGGCACGGCGGTCCCGGCCGGTCAGGAGGCGTGAGCATGAGCGTCTTCGACACCGTCCTCGTGGCCAACCGCGGCGAGATCGCCGTGCGGATCATCCGCTCCGTGCAGGCCCTCGGGCTGCGCGCCGTGGCCGTGTACTCGGACGCCGACCGCGGCTCCCTGCACGTGGCCGCCGCCGACGAGGCCGTGCACCTGGGGGCCTCGCCCGCCGCGGAGAGCTACCTGGACATCGCCGGGATCCTCGCCGCGGCCGAGCGCACCGGGGCCGGGGCGATCCACCCCGGCTACGGGTTCCTCTCCGAGAACACGGACTTCGCCGCGGCCTGCGAGGCCGCCGGGATCGTGTTCGTCGGCCCCACCGAGGAGCAGCTGCGCGTCTTCGGTGCCAAGCACACCGCGCGCGACGCCGCCGTGGCCGCCGACGTGCCCCTGCTCGCCGGCACCGGGCTGCTCGGCTCCCTCGAGGAGGCGCTGGCGCAGGCCGAGGGCATCGGCTGGCCGGTCATGCTCAAGGCCACCGCCGGCGGCGGCGGGATCGGCATGCAGGAGTGCCGCGACGCCGGAGACCTGCGCGCGGCCTGGGAGAGCGTCCGGCGCGTGGCCGGGGCGAACTTCTCCTCCGCCGGGGTCTTCCTGGAGCGGCTCGTGGACCGGGCCCGGCACGTCGAGGTGCAGGTCTTCGGCGACGGGCGCGGCGACGTCCTCGTCGTCGGGGACCGGGACTGCACCCTGCAGCGCCGCCACCAGAAGGTGGTCGAGGAGGCCCCGGCCCCGGACCTGCCCGAGCACGTGCGCGCCACGATCCACGACGCCGCCCGGCGGCTGTGCGCCTCCGTGGACTACCGCTCCGCCGGCACGGTCGAGTTCATCTACGACCCCGGCCGCCAGGAGGCGGCGTTCCTCGAGGTCAACACCCGCCTGCAGGTCGAGCACCCCGTCACCGAGGCCGTCTACGGCGTGGACCTCGTCGAGTGGATGCTCCGCCTGGCCGGCGGGGACCGCACCATGATGGACGCCGAGCTCACCGCCCGCGGCGCCGCCGTGGAGGCCCGGGTCTACGCGGAGAACCCCGACCGGGACAACCTGCCCAGCGCCGGCACCGTCACCGGCCTCGTGGTCCCGGACGGCGTCCGGGTGGACTCCTGGATCGAGGTCGGCTCCGAGGTCAGCGCCTTCTACGACCCCCTGCTGAGCAAGTTCGTCGCCCACGGCGCGGACCGGGAGCAGGCCTGGGCGCGGCTGGGCGAGGCCCTCGAGCAGGCCCGGGTGCACGGGGTGGCCACGAACCTGGGCGTGCTCCGGGCGATCCCGCAGCTGCCCGCGGTCCGCGACGTCGAGCACTCCACCGCCACCCTGGAGGGGGTGCGCAGCGCCCAGCCGCGCCTGGAGGTCCTGAAGTCCGGGCTGCTGACCACCGTCCAGGACCGGCCCGGGCGGATCGGGTACTGGCCGGTGGGCATCCCGCCGTCGGGCCCGATGGACGAGCTGTCCTTCCGGCTGGGCAACGAGGCGCTGGGCAACCCCGAGCGCGCCGCAGGCCTCGAGGTGACGATGGCCGGGCCGACCCTGCGCTTCCACACACCGGCCCGGGTGATGGTCACGGGCGCCCCGGCCGAGGTGCTGGTGAACCGGCGGCCGGCGGCGCAGTGGGCCGTGCTCGAGCTCGCCGCCGGGGACGAGCTGGCGATCGGGCGCGCCGAGCAGGGCATGCGCGCCTACCTGCTCGTCGAGGGCGGGCTGGACGTCCCGCTGGTGCTGGGCTCCGCGGCCACCTTCGTGCAGGGCGAGATCGGCGGGGCCGCCGGCCGCGCGCTCGCTCCCGGCGACGTCCTGGGGATCAGCACCCCGGCCGTGCCGCACGAGGTCGCCGACGTCCCGCTCGCCGAGCGCCCGCAGGTCGGCGCCTACTGGGAGGTCGGGGTGCTCGAGGGCCCCCACGCCGCCCCCGAGTTCTTCACCGCCGCCGACATGGAGGAGTTCTACGCCGCGGACTGGGAGGTCCACTTCAACTCCGACCGCACCGGCGTGCGCCTCGTCGGCCCACGGCCCCAGTGGGCCCGCCGCGACGGGGGCGAGGCCGGGCTGCACCCCTCCAACATCCACGACACCCCGTACGCCGTGGGCGCGGTGGACTACACCGGCGACATGCCCATCCTGCTCGGCCCCGACGGTCCCAGCCTGGGCGGGTTCACCTGCCCGGCCACGGTGGCCGAGGGGCAGAAGTGGAAGCTGGGCCAGCTGCGCGCCGGGGACCGGGTGCGCTTCGTGCCCATCACCCAGGCGCAGGCCGCGCAGCTGCGCCGTGAGCCCCGCGCCCGGGTGCTCGCCGACCGCGCGGCCGTGGTCGACGGCGGCGTGGTCACTGCTGTGGCCGCCACCGGCGACCGCCCGTCCCTGACCGTGCGGCGCAGCGGGGACGCGAACGTGCTCGTCGAGTACGGCGAGATGACCCTGGACATCGCCTCCCGGATGCGGGTCGAGGCGCTGCGCCGGGCCCTCCAGGAGCAGATCGACGACGGCGCGCTCCCCGGGGTGCTCGAGCTGACCCCGGGCATCCGGTCCCTGCAGATCCACCTCGACCCGGAGCTGCTCGGCCTGGACGAGGTCCTGGCGCGGGTGCTGGCCCTCGACGCCGCGCTGCCCGCCACCCACGACCTCCGGCTGCCCAGCCGCACCGTGCACCTGCCGCTGTCCTGGGACGACCCCGCCACCCGCGAGGCCATCCGCCGGTACGAGAAGGGCGTGCGCGACGACGCCCCATGGTGCCCCTGGAACATCGAGTTCATCCGGCGGATCAACGGCCTGGACTCGGTCGAGGACGTGCGCTCGGTGCTCTTCGAGGCCGAGTACCTGGTCCTGGGCCTGGGCGACGTCTACCTCGGGGCGCCCGTGGCCACCCCGGTGGACCCCCGGCACCGGCTCGTGACCACGAAGTACAACCCGGCCCGCACGTGGACGCCGCAGAACGCCGTGGGCATCGGCGGCGCCTACCTGTGCGTCTACGGGATGGAGGGCCCCGGCGGCTACCAGTTCGTGGGCCGGACCACGCAGGTGTGGTCCACCCACCGGCAGCGCGGGCCCTACGAGGAGGGCACCCCCTGGCTGCTGCGCTTCTTCGACCGGATCAAGTGGTACCCGGTCTCCTCCGAGGAGCTCGAGGGCATGCGCGCGGACATGGCCGTGGGCCGGCTGCCGCTGCGGATCGAGGAGGGCGAGTTCTCCATGGCCGAGTACGCGGCCTTCCTCGCCGAGCACCGGGAGGGCATCGACGCCTTCGAGGCGCGCCGCCGCTCCGCCTTCGACGCCGAGCGGCAGGCCTGGGAGGACGCCGGGGATTTCGAGCGCGTGGCCGCGCTCGCGGAGGTCGCCGCGGAGGAGGACGTCGCCGTGGAGATCCCGGACGGCTGCGAGGGCGTCGAGGCGCAGTTCGCCGCCAACGTCTTCCGGGTCGACGTCCGGGCCGGGGACCGGGTCCGGGAGGGCCAGACCCTCCTGGCGGTCGAGGCCATGAAGATGGAGGCGCCCGTGATCGCCCCCGCGGACGGCGTGGTGCACAGCGTCGTCGTCGAGCCGGGGGCGCACGTGGGCCCGGGGGCGGTGCTGGCCGTGGTCCGCCCGGACAAGAACGACCCGGACACGGGCGGCCCGGACGTCGTCGGTGCGGACACGGACGTGCCGGATGCGTCCGTCGCGGAGGCGGCCCCGCAGGCGCCGGCCACCACGGCAGATGAGCCGGCCGCGGACGTGAACGGACCGGCCGCACCCGCGGACGAGCCCGCCGTGGCCCGGACCGCCTGAGCCGCGGCCCGGATCCCGAGAACGAGGAGGACAGAGATGACGACGACCACCACCACGGCCGCCCCGGCCCCGACCGGACCGGCCACGAACGGGCCCGCGCCTGCGGAGCGCGCCGCCCACGAGCTCGTGGCGCAGCGCTACCGGCTGATCGAGGAGGCGGACCGGCCCGAGGTCTGGATCGGCCTGCGCCCGGAGGCCGACGTGGCCGCGGACGTCGCCCGGGCCCTGGCCGCCCGCGCCGCGGGCGGGCACCTGCCGCTCGCGGGCACGCTGTTCGCGGTGAAGAACAACATCGACGTGGCCGGGCTGCCGACCACGGCGGCCTGTCCCGCCTTCGCCTACGTGCCCGCGGCCGACGCCACGGTGGTGCGCCGGCTCAAGGACGCCGGTGCCGTGGTGCTGGGCAGCACCAACCTCGACCAGTTCGCGACCGGGCTCGTCGGCACCCGCAGCCCGTACGGCGCCGTGCGGCACGCCGAGGACCCCGCGCGGATCTCCGGCGGGTCCAGCAGCGGCTCCGGCGTGGCCGTGGCCCTGGGCTTCGCCGACTTCGCCCTCGGCACGGACACCGCCGGCTCCGGCCGGGTGCCCGCCGCCCTGCACGGGCTCTACGGCGTCAAGCCCACCAAGGGCGTGGTGCCCGCCACCGGGGTGGTGCCGGCCTGCCGCAGCCAGGACGTGGTGACCACCATGGCCCGCGAGCTCCGCCTGGCCCGGCTCGCGGCGGACGTCATGTCCGGCGTCGACGACGGCGACGCCCGCTCCCGCGCCTGCGCCCCGCGCCGCGCAGCCGGCCTCGACCGCGTCATCGGGTACGCCGTGCCCGAGCAGCTGGGCGAGCTCGCCCCCGGCTGGACCGAGGCCTACGCCGCCGCGGTGCGGCAGTTCCGGAACCGGGGGTTCCGCACCGAGCCGGTGGACGTCGAGCCGTTCCTGGCCGCGGCGGCCCTGCTCTACGACGGCGCCTTCGTCGCCGAGCGCTGGACGGCCGTGGGCGCCTTCGTGGAGGCCCACCCGGACGAGGTCGACCCGACGGTGGGGCGGATCATCGCCGCGGCCGGGCGGATCCCGGCCCACCGCGTCTTCGCCGACCAGGAGTTCCTGGACGGCTGCGCCCGCACGGCCCGGCAGGTGTTCGGCGCGGTGGACGCCCTCGTGCTGCCCACCACGACCTTCCACCCCACCCTCGCCGAGCTCGAGGCCGACCCCGTGGGCGCCAACAGCCGGATGGGTCGCTTCACCAACTTCGCCAACCTGCTCGACCTCGCCGCGCTCGCGGTGCCCGCCGGCCGGGTGGACGGCCTGCCGTTCGGCGTGCAGCTGGTGGGGGACACCTTCGAGGACGCCCGGCTCGTGGACGTGGCGCGGGAGGGCGGCTTCGGTGGCTGCTGAGACCGCGTCCTCGCGCGCTGCGTCTGCGGCCGCTGCTCGCTCCGCCCCCGCGTCCCCGGCTGCCGTGCCCGCCGTCGGCGCGTCCACGGCGACGGCGTCCTCGGCCGCCGGATCCGGCGCCCCGGAGCTGCTGCTCGTGGTCGCGGGGGCGCACCTGCGCGGCCAGCCGCTGCACCACCAGCTGGCCGAGCGCTCCGCCCGGTTCGTGCAGGCCACCAGCACGGCCCCCGAGTACCGGATGTTCGCCCTGGACACCGTGCCGGCCAAGCCCGGGGTGCTCCGCGTCCCGGAGGGCGGGGCCGCCCTGGCCGTGGAGGTCTGGGCGCTGGACGCCGCGGCGTTCGGCACCTTCGTGGCCGGGCTGCCCGCGCCCATGGCCATCGGCAGGGTCCGCCTCGCCGGCGGCCGGGAGCTGCCCGGGTTCCTGGTGGAGCCGTTCGCGCTCGAGGGCGCCCAGGACATCACGGCCCACGGCGGCTGGGCCGCCTACCGCGAGGCCACGGCCTGACCGGGGCGGGACCGCCGCCCCGGTGCCGGGCGGGCTCAGGCGGCGGCCTCCAGCTCGAGCAGCGCCTGCTTCGCCTCCAGCCCGCCGATGTACCCGCCCAGGCCGCCGTCGCCACGCAGCACACGGTGGCAGGGGACGACCACCGGCAGCGGATTCGTGGCGCAGGCCGTGCCCACGGCCCGCACCGCCTGCGGGCGCCCGACCGACCGGGCCACCGCGCCGTAGGACTGCGTGCTGCCGTAGTCGATCTCCGGCAGGTGTTCCTGGACCAGGCGGCGGAAGCCCCGGGAGAGCGAGCGGTCCAGGGGGAGCTCGAAGCGGGTGCGGGTCCCGGCGAAGTACTCCCGCAGCTGCTGCGCCGCCGGCTCCAGCCGGGCCGGGGCGTGCAGGATGCGCGGACCGAGCCGGTCGGCCAGGTCCGCCAGGACCTGCTCGTGGTCCTCCCGGGCGTAGGCGACCCGGGCCAGGCCCCGCTCCGTGGCGGCGAGCAGCAGCGTCCCCACCGGGGTCTCGAGCGTGGTGTACGCGACATCGAGGACGCCCGCGGCTGCGGCGGCGTCCTCCAGCCGCCGGTGCAGGCGCTCGAGGGTGCTGCCCGGCACGGGGACGGAGGTCAGCAGGGCTTCCGGCCGCGGGGTGTCCTGGTGGGTGCTCATCGGTCCTCTCCTTCGAGGTCGGTCGTGGTCAGGGTCCGGCGCAGGGCGGCCAGGCCGTCGGCGACGGCCCGGCGGGCGGCCTCCGGGGTGCCGCCCAGCAGCTCGGCGATCTGCCGGTAGGGCAGCCCGCCCAGGTAGCGGTAGGCCACCACGTGGCGCTGCCGGGGCGGCAGGGCGGCCACCGCCGCCCACACCGGGGAGTCGTGCTCGGGCACCGCGTCCAAGTGCGCGGGCGGCTCCGGCAGGACGGCCACCGGCACCGTGGTCCTCGCCCTCGCCCGGACCACGTCCACCGCCTTGCGGTGGGCGATGGTGACCAGCCACGCCTGCACGTTGGCCGTGTCCGGGAGGTCGGGATAGGCACGCATGGCGGCCACGAACGTCTCCGACCACGCGTCCTCGGCGTCCGCGGGAATGCTCAGGACCGCCCGGCAGACCCGCCACACGACCGGTCCGTGCTGGGTCACCAGCGTCTCGAAAGGCTGTTTCGTCGTCATCACCCCGTAGACGTCGGAGGGGGCCGGAACGTGAGATCGAATCGTGGATCGATCCGCGCGAGTCGCGATGAGCGTGTGTGAGGCGCGGGCGCAGTCCCGTGGATCCGCCGCGCTCGAGCCGGTGGGAGCGCTATCCGTCCCCCGGATCCACCGCCCCGCCTCAGGCGGGAGGTCGCGTGGAGTCGCGGACGACGAGTTCCGGCGGGAAGCTCACATGGCGGTGGCGGTGCTCGGGGTCGGCGACCTCGTCCGCGAGCAGCTCCACGGCCGTGCGGCCCATGAGTCGGCTGGGCTGACGGATCGAGGACAGGGGGACGACGGCCGAGGTCGCGAAGTCGATGTCGTCGTAGCCGATGATCGCGACGTCCTCGGGCACCCGGAGGCGGTGGGTGAACACGAAGGCCTGGAGCAGACCCAGGCCCAGCAGGTCGTTGGCCGCGAACACCGCCTCGGGACGGCGCTCCGCGGGGCGGGAGAGCATCGCCGCCCCGGCGCGCCGGCCCTCCAGCACGGTCAGGGCGTCGGTCGGTACGACCTCGAGCGACGCCCCGGGCACCTGCGCCACGGCCTGCTCGGCGCCCGCGTGCCGGTCCACGACCTGGTGCAGCGTGGCGGGGCCGCCCACGAAGGCGATCCGGCGGGCGCCCCCGGCCAGCAGGTGCTCGACGGCCATGCGCCCGCCCTCGACGTCGTCCACGGCCAGCGAGCAGTAGCGGGACGGGGGTGCGTGCTCGTCCACGAGCACCACGGGGATGCCCCGGGCGCGCAGGGTCTCGATCCGTGACCGCTCCGGGGTCTGCGGGGTGACGAGCACGCCGCGCACCCGCTGTTCCTCGAACAGGTCCAGGTAGAGGTTCTCCCGGTCCGGGGACTGCCCGGCGTTGCCGATGATCACGGCCTGCCCCAGTTTCTCGGCGGCCGCCTCCGCGCCCAGGGCGATCTCGTTGTAGAACGGGTTCGCCGAGTCCTGCACCACGAGTCCCACGGTGCGCGAGCGGCCGGCCTTGAGCTGCCGGGCGACGTCGTTGCGGACGTACCCCAGGTCGTCGATCACCTGGAGCACCCGGCGCCGGCGGTCGGCGGAGACGGCCTCCGGGCGGTTGAGGACGTTGGACACGGTGCCGATGGAGACCCCTGCCTCCCGGGCGACGTCCTTGATGCTCACCGTCGGTCGCTCAGGAGCCACGTCGTCACTTTCCCTCGGGTACGTGCGGAGCCTCGATTCTAGCGAGCACGGCGCGGAGGGCGGGCGCGGTCCGCCTCGCCACGCAGGGACGGGCTCCCGCCCATCCGCGTCCCCGCCGACGGGCCGGAGCCCTGTGTTCCCGCCTGGTCAGACCGCCGTCCGGTCCGGCCGGGGGAGGGTCCTGCCGTAGCGCTCCTCCTCGATCTGCTCCAGGCTCTTGCCCCGGGTGTCCGGGGCGCCGAGGACGCCGATGAGCAGCGCGGCCACGAGAGCGCCGATCATGATCATCCCCACGAACGGCACGCCGTGCTCGGCGAGCAGGGTGGGGAACCAGTAGCTGAGCAGACCCACGACGATGCGCGCGACGAAGAAGAGCACGCCCTGCGCGCTGGCCCGGTAGCGGGTCGCGAACATCTCCGCGGCCCAGAGGGCGTAGAACGCCTGGGCACCGATGCCGGCGGACACACCCCAGAGGACGGCGAAGAGGATCAGCACCGGCATGGTGACGTGGGCGAACACGAGCAGGAGCCAGGCGACGATGCCCAGTAGAGCGCCGATGCCGTAGAGCAGGCGGCGGTCGACGCGGTCGCCGTACCGCATGAAGCCGAACCAGGTGGCCAGCACCGTGCAGCTCCACAGGAGCACCTGGAGCAGGTTCTGCTGGGTGGCCGACTCCACACCGGCGGTCTCGTACACCCGCGGCATGAAGATGCCCATCTGGCCGGCGACGAGGTTCCACAGGGCGTAGACGCCGATGAGGAAGAGCAGGGCCTTGAGATTGATCGAGCTGGTGAGCAGCTCGCGGTAGTTGCGTCGCTTGATCCCGGTGGCCTCCGAGGCGCGCCGCTCCTCGTCGGACTTCTTCCAGGTGTGGGACTCGGAGAGCCCACGGCGGACCCACCAGGTGATGAAGGCGACGACGAACAGGTGGGCGAAGACGATGCGGCTGCCCAGCAGGCCCAGCGGGACCACGAAGGTGGCGAACAGGAACACGAGCGCCGGGGCCAGCGACCAGGCGAACTGGGCGGTGCCCACGTGTTTCGCACGGTCCTCCGAGGGGGCCTCCTCGGCGATGTAGGTCCAGGCCACCGGCACCCCGGCGCCCACGGCGATGCCGGTCAGGATCACTCCGAGCACCAGCATCCACGGGGCGACGGCGAAGATCACGAACGCGGTGCCGATCATGTAGAGGATCAGGTCGTAGGTGTAGATGAACTTGCGTCCGTATCGGTCGCCCAGCGGGCCGCCGATCATCGCGCCCAGGGCCGCGCCGAAGGCGTTGGCGCTGAGCGCGGCCACGAGGCCGACGGCGAGGTTGGTGAAGCCGAAGTACTCCTGCCACAGCCCCAGGCTGGTGGCCAGGGCGATGATGGACCCCGCTTCGATGTAGTTGGACATGGAGACCGCGATGGTGGCCTTCCAGCCTCCGAGCTTGGTGGTGGTCATGGGTGATCCTTCGACGACGATGACGGTGGTGGCGCGGAGCGCAGGACGGGCGGTGGCGGCCGGGTCAGGCCAGGTGGAAGTACTGCAGCAGCGGTTCCGGCTGCGAGCCCTCGACGAAGTACTGGGCCATCTCGGCCTGCCAGCGCGTGTTGACGGGGTGCTCGGCCGTGCGCTGCTCGGTCGCGGCGGTGTCCTCGGCCTCGAAGCAGCCCACGACCAGCCCGTCCTCCGGGCGCAGGAAGAGGGAGTAGTTCCGCCAGCCCGTCTCGTGCAGCGCGTCGAGCATCTCGGGCCAGACCCGCTGGTGCACCTACACGTACTCGGCCAGCTTCTCGGGACGGACGTGGAGGAGGAAGCACCGGCGGGTGCGTGTGGTCTCCTCGGGCAGCCGGATCAGTTCCTGCAGCTCCGCAGAAGAGGCGTGGGTGCCCATGCGGGACTCCTTCGTGGTGGACGGCCGGAGGGGCCGGAACGGCATGGGAGGCGGTGGTGCTCGCCGGCGGGCCGGGCATCGGGCGACCCGCGGCATGTGAGCTGCCTCTCAGTACGCCGCCATCGTAGCGAGTTTTTGAGACGTTTCAATAGCTCGGCATGATCTCTCTTGCACGCCGTAGCGCGAAGCGCTAACGGATCACGCAAGTGATCGGAAGATCGCGCCTTGACGTGACTCAGCTCACGACTTACCGTAGTGAAACGATTCAAGCACGCATTGCGGCCCCGCAGGTCGCGTTCCCGCCTCTCGCACGGAAGACGTGAAGGTCATGACTGCATTCGACGACATCGCGCCCCAGCTCGCCGCCCAGGCCATCGAGCTGCCCTCCTGGGCGTTCGGCAACTCCGGGACCCGGTTCAAGGTGTTCTCCACGCCCGGCACGCCGCGCACGGTGGAGGAGAAGGTCGCCGACGCCGCCGTGGTGCACCGGCTGACCGGGCTCGCGCCGTCCGTGGCGCTGCACATCCCGTGGGACCGGGTCGACGACTACGCGGGCCTGGCCCGGTACGCCGCCGACCAGGGGGTGGCCGTCGGGACGATCAACTCCAACACCTTCCAGGACGACGTCTACAAGTTCGGCTCCCTCACCCACACCGACCCCGCGGTGCGGCGGACGGCGATCGAGCACCACCTCGAGTGCCTGGAGGTCATGGACGCCACGGGCTCGCGGGACCTGAAGATCTGGCTGGCCGACGGCACGAACTACGCCGGCCAGCAGGACATGCGGGGCCGCCAGGACCGGCTGGCCGAGTCCCTGGCGGAGATCTACGCCCAGGTCGGCGCGGAGCAGCGGCTGGTGCTGGAGTACAAGTTCTTCGAGCCGGCGTTCTACCACACCGACGTGCCGGACTGGGGGACGGCCTACGCCCAGGTCGCCGCCCTGGGGGAGCGGGCCGTGGTCTGCCTCGACACCGGACACCACGCCCCCGGCACCAACATCGAGTTCATCGTGATGCAGCTGCTGCGGCTGGGCAAGCTCGGGTCCTTCGACTTCAACTCCCGCAACTACGCCGACGACGACCTCATCGTCGGCGCGGCCGACCCCTTCCAGCTCTTCCGGATCATGGTCGAGGTCGTCCGCGGCGGCGGGCTCGATCCCGCCGCCGGGGTGGCGTTCATGCTCGACCAGTGCCACAACGTGGAGGAGAAGATCCCCGGCCAGATCCGCTCCGTGCTCAACGTCCAGGAGATGACCGCCCGGGCGCTGCTGCTGGACCGGGCGTCGCTGACGGCCGCCCAGGAGGCCGGGGACGTGCTGGGGGCGCACCAGGTCCTGATGGACGCCTTCTACACCGACGTCCGGCCGGCCCTCGCCGCCTGGCGGGAGTCCCGGGGCCTGCCGGCCGACCCGATGGCCGCCTACGCCGCCTCCGGGTACCAGCAGCGCATCAGCGCCGAGCGGGTCGGCGGCACGCAGGCCTCCTGGGCCTCCTGAGCGGCGACCCGGCTCGGGCAAGCTGGTGCCGCCGAGGACGCATGAGCCTGCTGTTCCGACCGTCCTGATCGGCCGATGACTCGATCGGTCTGATTCCTTCACTCCGTCTGATCCATTTGAGCCACTCTCCGAGGAGCATCCTCCCCATGAACGCCCAGCAAACCACCACGAAGACCACTGCGCAGCCCGTCGTCGCCGACCTCATCGCCCGCTCCAACCGGCTGGGCGCCGACCCGAAGAACACCAACTACGCCGGCGGGAACACCTCCGCCCAGGGCACAGCCACGGACCCAGTGACCGGCGCGGACGTCGAGCTGCTGTGGGTCAAGGGCTCCGGCGGGGACCTCGGCACGCTCACCGAGCAGGGCTTGGCCACCCTGCGGCTGGACCGCCTGCGGGCCCTGGTGGACGTCTACCCCGGGGTGGAGCGCGAGGACGAGATGGTCGCCGCCTTCGACTACTGCCTGCACGGCAAGGGCGGGGCCGCCCCGTCCATCGACACGGCCATGCACGGGCTGGTCGATGCCGCCCACGTGGACCACCTGCACCCGGACTCCGGGATCGCGGTCGCCACCGCCGCCGACGGCGAGCGGCTCACCGCCGAGATCTTCGGCGGGAAGGTCGTGTGGGTGCCCTGGCGCCGTCCCGGCTTCCAGCTGGGCCTGGACATCGCCGCGGTCAAGGAGGCCCACCCGGAGGCGATCGGCTGCATCCTGGGCGGCCACGGGATCACCGCCTGGGGCGACACCAGTGAGGAGGCCGAGGCGAACTCGCTGTGGATCATCCGCACCGCCGAGGCCCATCTCGACCAGTACTCGGTGCCGGAGCCCTTCGGCCCGGTCCTGGAGGGCTTCCAGGCGCTGCCGGAGGGGGAGCGCCGGGCCAAGGCCGCGGCCCTGGCCCCGGTGATCCGGGGGCTCGCCTCGCACGACCGCCCGCAGGTGGGCCACTTCACCGACGACCCCCGGGTGCTGGAGTTCCTGGCCGCCGCCGAGCACCCCCGCCTGGCCGCCCTGGGCACCTCCTGCCCGGACCACTTCCTGCGCGCCAAGGTCAAGCCCCTGGTCCTCGACCTGCCGGCCGGCGCCCCCGTGGAGGAGTGCGTGGCCCGGCTCAAGGAGCTGCACGAGGCCTACCGTGCCGACTACCAGGCCTACTACGACCGCCACGCCGGCCCGGACTCGCCGGCCATCCGCGGGGCGGACCCGGCCATCGTGCTCGTGCCCGGGGTGGGGATGTTCTCCTTCGGCAAGGACAAGCAGACCGCGCGGGTGGCCGGGGAGTTCTACCTCAACGCGATCAACGTCATGCGCGGGGCCGAGGGGATCTCCGCCTACGCGCCGATCGACGAGGCCGAGAAGTTCCGCATCGAGTACTGGGCGCTGGAGGAGGCCAAGCTGGCCCGCATGCCGAAGCCGAAGCCCCTGGCCACCCGGATCGCCCTGGTCACCGGGGCCGCCTCGGGCATCGGCAAGGCGATCGCCGCCCGCCTGGCCGCCGAGGGCGCCTGCGTGGTGATCGCCGACCTCGACCTCGAGAAGGCCCGCGCGGCCGCCGCCGAGCTCGGCGGGCCGGACGTGGCCGTCGGGGTGGCCGTCAACGTCGCCGACGAGGCCGCCGTGCAGGCGGCCGTCGACGAGACGGTGCTGGCCTTCGGCGGACTGGACCTGGTGGTCAACAACGCCGGGCTGTCGCTGTCCAAGCCGCTGCTGGAGACCACCGAGGCCGACTGGGACCTCCAGCACGACGTGATGGCCAAGGGCTCCTTCCTCGTCTCGAAGGCCGCGGCCAGGACCATGATCGCCCAGGACATGGGCGGGGACATCGTCTACATCTCCTCGAAGAACTCCGTCTTCGCCGGGCCGAACAACATCGCCTACTCCGCCACCAAGGCCGACCAGGCCCACCAGGTCCGCCTGCTGGCCGCCGAGCTGGGCGAGCACCAGATCCGGGTCAACGGCATCAACCCCGACGGGGTGGTCCGCGGCTCGGGGATCTTCGCCGGCGGCTGGGGCGCCAAGCGAGCCGCGGTCTACGGGGTGCCGAAGGAGGAGCTGGGCAAGTTCTACGCCCAGCGCACCCTGCTCAAGCGCGAGGTGCTGCCCGAGAACGTCGCCAACGCGGTGTTCGCCCTCACCGCCGGGGACCTCTCGCACACCACCGGTCTGCACGTGCCCGTCGACGCCGGCGTGGCCGCCGCCTTCCTGCGCTGATGCGCGCCCGGCAGCGGAGGCGACGACCATGACGAGGACCGTGGCGGCGGTGGACCTGGGCGCCACCAGCGGACGGGTGATGCTCGGCGGGATCGAGGACGGGCGGCTGCGGCTGCGCCACGTCGCCCGCTTCCCCAACCGGCTCGTCCGTCTGCACGAAGGGGACCGGGACGGGCTGCACTGGAACATCACCGAGCTCCACCGGTCCCTGACCGCCGGGCTGGCCCAGGCGGTGCGGGAGGACCCCGGTGTGGCCTCGATCGGGGTCGACTCCTGGGCCGTGGACTACGCCCTGCTGCGGGACGGGCGGATGCTCGGGGTGCCCTACTCCTACCGCGACGAGCGCACCGCCGCCGGGGTGGACGCCGTGCACGGGCGGATCCCGCCGGAGGAGCTGCACGCCCGCACCGGGCTGCAGCACCTGCCCTTCAACACGGTCTACCAGCTGGCCGTCGACCGGGTCCGAGGCGACCTGGACGTGGCCGACCGGATGCTCCTGATCCCGGACCTGATCGGCTACTGGCTCACCGGCCGGCAGGTCGCCGAGGCCACCAACGCCTCCACCACCGGGCTGCTCGACGCCCGCACAAGGCAGTGGGACACCCGGTTGATGGACCGGCTCGGCTACCCCCGCGAGCTCTTCGCCCCCGTCGTCGCCCCCGGCACCACGATCGGGGAGCTGCTGCCGGACGTCGCCGCCGAGCTCGGGGCGGCACCGGGGCTCGCGGTGACCGCCGTGGGCTCCCACGACACCGCCTCGGCCGTCGTCGCCGTGCCCGCCGTCGACGGCGAGTCGGCGTTCATCTCCTCGGGCACGTGGTCGCTGGTCGGGATCGAGCTGGACGCCCCGGTCCTGACCCCGGAGAGCCGCGCGGCCAACTTCACGAACGAAGGGGGAGTCGACGGCCGGGTGCGCTTCCTGAAGAACGTCTCCGGGCTGTGGCTGCTCTCCGAGTCGATGCGCACCTGGAACGGCCCCGGCGCCACCGACGCCCAGCGCAGCAGCGACCTCGCCGCGCTGCTGGCCGAGGCCGCCGCGGTGGTCCGGCCCGTGCCCGTGGTCGACGCCACCGACGAGCGGTTCACCGCCCCCGGGGACATGCCCGCCCGGATCGCGGCCTGGTGCCGGGAACACGACGTGGAGCCCCCGCGCACCCGCGCCGAGGTGGTGCGCTGCATCCTGGAGTCGCTGGCGGCCGCCTACGCCGTCACGATCGAGCAGGCCGAGCGGCTGTCGGGGCGGGCGATCCGCACGATCCACGTCGTCGGCGGCGGGTCCCAGAACGCCCTGCTGTGCCAGCTCACCGCCGACCGCACCGGCCGCACCGTCGTCGCCGGACCGGTGGAGGCCACCGCGATCGGCAACGTCCTGGTCCAGGCCCGCGCCGCGGGCCTGGTGACGGGCGACCTCGAGGCGCTGCGCGGCATCGTGGCCACCACCTTCGAGCCCGTCCGCTACCAGCCGAGGACCGTGACGGCCACCGCGCGCTGAGCAGTCCGCGCCGAGGGGCCGGCCCCTCGGCGCGGACTGCGAGTCCTCAGACGCGCGCCGGGACCTGCGGATCGGCGGCGGGTTCGACGCCGGGCCCGGCCGCCGCGCCCGCGCGGACGCGCGGGGTGAACCCCGAGGGCGTCTGCTCGCGGTAGAGGCGGTACAGCTCCAGCCGCTGCGTGTCCGTCTCCGCCTGGGGCCGGGCGGCGGTGAGACCCACGAGCACGTAGGTCAGCCAGCCCAGGGCGCCGGCCAGCAGGGTCGCCCAGCCGTCGAAGGCGCTGGTGACCAGGGTGTTCTCGAGGTGGAAGAGCTCGTTGGGGGCGCCGTAGATCGTGGGCGTCAGCGCGAGGAACACCAGCCGGCTGGTCAGGCCGACGCCCGCCGCGGCCAGGGCGGCGCGGGCGCCGGGCCGCTTCCAGAAGGTGCCCAGGATGAAGGACGCCGACAGGCTCGCCAGCATCAGGTCGAAGGCCAGGGTCAGCAGGATCCCGGTCTGGCTGACCCGCACGGCCAGCAGGATCCCGACGAGCACCACCGGGAGCATGGCCAGCCGCGTCCAGCGCAGCAGCGGGTCCTGCGCGCCGGTGATCTCGGTGCGCCGCACGTTGAAGACGTTGCGCACGGTCACGGCCGAGGTCGCCAGGATGGCGCCGGAGGCCGTGGAGAAGGAAGCCGCCACGATGCCGGAGAGCACCAGCACCGCGAGCAGCGGCGGAGCGTACTCGCCCAGCAGGGTGTAGAGGATGGGCCCGTCCGCGGCGGAGAGCCCCAGCACGGAGGAGGCGGTGAGGGCCACGAGGGCGAAGATCGTGCCGATCACGGCCGTGGTGCCGGCCGCCAGGAAGCAGGAGCGCTGCGCCACGCGCGGGCTCTTGGCGCCGAAGATCCGCTGCATGAAGTCGATCGCCACGAGGTCGCCGATGCCGAGGGCGATCAGTGTGGCCCAGTTGATCGGGGCGCCGGCCTCGGAGCTGGTGAGCTGCTCCAGGTCGAACGGGCCCATCCCCTCCGGCACCACGATGCCGTAGGTCAGCGCCACCCACACGATCAGCGCCACCGCGGCCACCACGGTGATCACGGTCTGCAGCACCGCGGTGTAGGCGTCGGAGAACAGCCCGCCCGCCAGGGTGTAGCTGAGCACCAGGGCGCTGGCCACCACCACGCCGGCCGCGTACGGCACGTGCGCGAAGTACTCGAGCAGGAACCCGCAGGCCACGAGGTTGCCGGCCAGCAGGAACGTGAAGGCGAAGATCATGATGAGGGACGCCAGGGTCTCCGTGCGCCGGCCGTAGCGGATCCGGAAGAAGTCCCCGAGGGTGAGCAGCCGCATCCGGTTCATGGGCTTGGCCAGGAAGAGCCCGGCCAGCAGGAGGCACACCGCCAGGCCCAGGGCCAGGGACGCCCCGGCCCAGAAGCCGTAGCCGGAGGTGAGGTCCGTGTTGCCCACGGTGGCGTTCGAGTCCACCGCCGCGGCGGTGAGCGAGACCGCGACCAGCGGCATGCCCAGCTGGCGTCCCGCCACGAGATAGTTGGTGCTGTCCCCGTCGACCTTGCGCGCCACCAGCACGCCGATGACGAGCACCGCCAGGACGGTGGTGCCGACCCCGAGAATGATCATGTGCTTCTCCCGCCTGGACCCCGCCCGAGCGGAGTTTCTGTCAACTGACAGGTAAAGCATGTCGGCGGGGTGCGGCGCCGGAGTTTCCCTTCCGTAACGGTCGTGTTTAACCGCCCGGGGGCGGTCAGCGGGCCGCTGTCCGCCCGTCCGGGGCCTCGGCCCGCGGGGCCCCGGCGACGGGGGAGGTCAGGCGCGGGCGGGGTCGAGCAGCCACGTCTCGAGGGCGGCACCCGTGTCCCGGTACCAGGGCCGGGAGTCCTCGTAGCCGGCCCAGCCGTCCGTCATCACCACGACGACGTGCTCCCGGCCGTCCAGGGTGAGCAGGCCCGCGTCGTGGGAGACGTCCTCGAGCAGGCCGGTCTTGTGCGCGAAGGCCGTGCCCGGCGAGAACCC
This sequence comes from Kocuria oceani, assembly GCF_029524215.1. Taxonomy (NCBI): domain Bacteria; kingdom Bacillati; phylum Actinomycetota; class Actinomycetes; order Micrococcales; family Micrococcaceae; genus Kocuria; species Kocuria oceani. The sequence continues at coordinate 70,064 of NZ_JARAMH010000011.1, forward strand.
GGAGGGCAGGGCGTAGTCCAGCTGCTGGTCCTCCAGCAGCTGCCGGAAGAGGTCGGTGGAGGCGGGGGACAGCAGCTCGCCGCGGCGCAGGCGCTCCAGCAGCGCCGCGACGTCGGCCGGGGTGGTCGTCATGGCCACCCGGTCCGCGTCCCCGGTGTCCGGGTCGAAGGTCGTCGCCGGGAAGCCGTGCCCGTGCGCGAACTCCTCCAGCTCGGCCCAGCCGAGCCACCGGCCCAGGGCGGCGCCCGCGGGGTTGTCCGACCAGCTGATCATCGCGGCCAGCGCGGGCCCCACGGTGAGCGCGCTGCCCGGCACCGGGTCGTCGAGGGCGAGCTCGCCCCGGTCCACGCGCTCGAGCACGGCGTGGGCGACGAAGAGCTTGTAGAAGCTGGCGCTCGTGAACGGGCGGTCGGCGGCACGGGACGCCAGCTCGTCCCCGTCCGGGCCCAGCAGGACGAGGCCGAGCTCGCCGGGCACGCCGAGGGCGAGCTGCTCGAGGTCGTCGGCGAGCGTGGGCTCCGCCGCGATCGCCCCGGCGTCCGTGGCGGTGCCGGCCCCCGGCTCCGCGGCGCATCCGGTGATCAGGAGCAGCGCGGTCAGCGCCGCCGCTCCCGCGGCGGGTCCGCGCGGCGGGAGCGGCGTGCTCGGGCGTCGTCGGTCGGGCACGGGGAGCTCCGATCCTGGAGGGCGGAATGGCCGCCCTCCAGCCTCCCCGCCCGTGGCCCCGGCCGCCAGACGCCGTTGTGGGGGCACCACGGGTTCCGCACAGCGCGCCGCCGCCCGCGTGCGGGGCACGCGGGCGGCGGCGGTGGGAGGGGCGGGTGCCGGGGCGGTCACACGTCCCGGCGGGACCGGTTCACGATCTTGGAGCGCACGGTCAGCGCCAGCACGACGAACAGCAGGCCGTAGAGCACCAGCGGGATGGGCCCGGTCACGAAGACCGAGTAGTCGCCGTTGGAGGAGAGCAGGGCGTCGCGCATGCTCGTCTCGGCCAGCGGCCCCAGGACCATGCCGATCAGCAGCGGGGCCACCGGCACGCCGTGGCGGCGCATGACGAAGCCCAGCACGCCCAGGCCCAGCAGGAGCAGCAGGTCGAAGATCGCGCCCGAGGTCGCGTAGATGCCCAGGCCGCAGAACACCATGATGCCGGCGTACAGGTACTGGCTGGGGATCAGCAGCAGCTTGGCCCAGTACCGGGCGAAGGGCAGGTTGATGACCAGCAGCACGACCATGGCGATGAAGAAGCTGGCCAGCAGGGCCCAGACGAGCTCGGGTGCGCGGTCGAACAGCAGCGGGCCCGGCTGCAGGCCGTACTGCTGGAACGCCGCGAGCATGATCGCCGCGGTCGCCGAGACCGGCAGGCCCAGGGCCAGCAGCGCGCCCATGGCGGTGCCGGTGGTGGCGTTGCCGGCGGCCTCCGGGGCGGCCAGGCCGCGGATGGCGCCCTTGCCGAACATCGGGTTCGGGCGGCGGCGGTCGATGCGCCGCTCGAGGTCGTAGGACATGAAGGTCGGGACCTCCGCGCCGCCCACCGGGATGACGCCGAAGGGCAGGCCGATGGCGGTGCCGCGGGCCCAGGCCGGGGCGGCCTCCTTCAGCTCGGCCCGGGACAGGAACGGGCGCCCGCTGAACTTCATCTCGTGGGCCGCGGGGTCGCGCCGGATCCGGGAGGCCACGTGCAGCACCTCGCCCAGGGCGAGGACCGCCACGGAGACGGTCACCAGGGAGATCCCGTCGAACAGGTTCGGGGAGCCGTAGGTGAAGCGCTCCGAGCCGGAGATCGCGTCGATGCCCACCGTGGCGATGCCCAGGCCCAGCACCAGGGACGCCAGGCCCTTGGGCACGGAGTCGGAGACCACCGAGGAGGTCGCGACGAAGGCGAACAGGGCCAGGGCGAAGTACTCGGCCGGGCCGAAGTTCGCGGAGAAGTCGGCGAGCCGGGGCGCCAGGAAGACCACGACCACGGAGGCGACCATGCCGCCGATGAACGCGCCGATCGCGGCGGTGGCCAGGGCCTGCGGGGCCCGGCCGTCCTTGGCCATCTTGTGACCCTCGAACGTGGAGGCGATCGCGGAGCCCTGCCCCGGGGTGTTCATCAGGATGGCCATGGTCGAGTCGCCGAACAGGCCGCCGAAGTAGACGCCGGCGAAGAGGATGAACGCCGCGGTGGGGTCCAGGGCGAACGTCATGGGCAGCAGCAGGGCCACGGCCATCGAGGAGCCCAGGCCGGGCAGCACGCCCACCGCGGTGCCGAGCAGACAGCCCACCACGACCCACAGGAGGTTCATCGGCGTCAGCGCGCCGGCGAACCCGTCCATCAACAGGTTGAGTGCGTCCATGTCAGAAACCGCCTCCCAGGAGGCCGGACGGGAGGCTCAGTCCCAGGCCGACCGTGAATGCCAGGTAGATCGCGCTGCTCACGAGCAGGGCGAGCGAGATGTCGAAGAGGGTCCGGCGGCTGCCGAAGCCACGGGCCACGGCCCAGAAGAGCAGCGCGGCGGCGAGGATCCAGCCCAGCAGCTCGATGCTGAGCGCGAAGGCCAGGAAGCCGCCCGCGCACCACAGCACCGCGGACCAGTCCGAGTGGGTCCGCCAGGTGCGCCCCGAGAGCTCCTCCGGGTGCTCGGGGTGGCGCAGGTAGTGGAGCACCAGCAGCGCGGACAGCACGTAGCCGGCGACCACCAGGATCAGCGGGTAGAAGGTGGGGCCGGGGAAGTCCGTGCCCTCCGGGATCTCCATGGTCAGGGTGCCGACCAGCAGGTAGGTGCTGAACGCGGCCACCACCGCGGGCACCACGAGGCCGCTGCGCCCGCTCCACCAGGACTTCTGCGTCTCCGGCCCGGCCCACGGGGGCTGCGTGCCGGTCTGGTGCTCTCCCGCCGCGGCGGTGTGCGAGGACGTGGGGGTGCTCATCAGGAGATCTCCTCTACCAGCATGGCGATGCGCTCCTGCTCCGAGGCCAGGAACTCGTCGAACTCCTCGCCCGCGAGATACACCTCGGTCCACTTGTTGCGCTCGATGGCCTTCTGCCACTCCGGGGTGGCCACGGACTCCTCGAGCAGCGTGCGCAGCTCGGCGAACTCCTCGTCGGTGATCCCCGGCGGGGCCAGCACCGCGCGCCAGTTCGCCAGGTCCACCTCGTATCCCTGCTCGGTGAGGGTCGGGATCTCCACGCCCTCCAGGCGCTCCGGGGCGGCCATGCCCAGGGCCTTGAGGCGGCCGGCCTCGATCTGGTCCGCGACGTCCATGTAGCCGGAGGTCGCCGCGTCCGCGGTGCCGGTGATCAGCGCCTGGGTGGCCTCGCCGCCGCCGGACTTGGGGATGTAGGTGGTCTCGGACGGCTCGATGCCGGCCGCGAGCGCGAGCTCGGTCATCACGAGCTGGTCGAAGGTGCCGCCCCCGGTCCAGGCCACCTCGGCAGGGTTCGCCCGCCAGGCCTGCACGAGCTCGTCGATCGTCTCGTAGGGCGAGTCGGCGGGGACCACGACGACGTCGTACTCCTCGACCACCCGGGCGATCGGGCGCACGTCGTCGTGCGTCACGGCGGAGTCCAGCTGCGCCACCCCGGCGACGAGCCCGGCGCCGGTGACCATCAGGGTGTTCGCCTGGCCCTCCATGGTGGAGAGCTGGCCCAGGCCGATGGTGCCCGCCGCGCCCGGGATGTTGACCACCTGGGTGTTGTTCACCAGGCTGTTGGCCCGCATCGCCTGCTGCTGCTCCCGCATGAAGGTGTCCCAGCCGCCGCCGGCACCGGCCGGGGCGATGAGCGTCAGGTTCGAGCGGATGTCCGAGCCCGCGGTCGCGGACTGGAAGGAGAAGAAGGCGGCCAGGCCGATCACTGCGGCGGCCACGATGCCGTAGACGGCCATGACGACCGGGTGCTTGCGGCGGGTGCCGGACCGGGTCTGATCTGGTGGTGAACTCACGGGATCAACTGTCCTTGGTCGAGGATGGGGAACACGGGGCTCTGGACGAGCCGCTCACCCGACGATAAGTGACCCCCGTCACGTGGCCGGCGTTGATCGCGCTTTCGTGCGTACTGATCGTTGTGCAGGTTCTGCGCATTCTGCTCACGCCCGGAGAGATGCGCGTCACAGGTTCGGCCGTAGGGTGGACCTCGCTCTGTCCGTCCACCCCACCCACCACGGAGGCCCCCATGACCGTCGTCGTTGCCCGTACCAGCACCCCCGAGGGCGGGGCCGCGCTCGCGGCCTCCATCGAGGAGGCCCGGCGCCGCCAGGAGGACCTGCTGGTCTTCAACCTCGAGGGCGCCCAGCTCGACCCCGAGGGCAGCGAGCTCGACGGCGTGCCGGTCACCTTCCGCACGCCCGACGCCCGCAACCGGGACGCCGTGGGCGAGCTGCTCGACGCCGCCGAGCAGGTGGACGCCTCCGCCGTGGTGATCGGCGTGAAGCACCGCAGCCCCGTGGGCAAGCTGCTGCTCGGCAGCGCGGCCCAGCAGATCCTGCTCGAGGCCAACGCCCCGGTGATCGCGGTCAAGCCCCGGCGCGACTGAGGGATGCCGGCGTCCTCGGGGCCGCGCTCCGGGGCCTGGCTGTGGTTCCTCGTGGCCGGTGCTCTGCTCACGCAGACCGCGCTGAACCTGGTCCGGCCCGTCACCACCTACAAGCTGCTCGCCCTGGACGCCGACTCGGTGACGGTCGGGCTGGTCACGGCAGCCTACGCGGTGCTGCCCCTGGCCACCGCGATGTGGCTGGGGCGGATGACCGACCGGGTGCGGGACCTGCGGACCATGGTGATCGCCGGCGCCCTGGTCCTGGCCCTCGGGGCCATGGGCCTGGCGGTGGCTCCCACGGTGGCCCTGGTCGCCGCGGCGAGCGCCCTGCTGGGGATGGGGCACCTGCTGTTCACCATCGCGGGGCAGTCCGCGGTCGCCCGGTTCTCCCCGGAGGACCAGCTGGACAAGGGCTTCGGCTGGTTCACCGCCGCGTTCTCCGCAGGGCAGCTGCTGGGCCCGCTGCTGGCCGGCCTGCTGCTGGGCACGGGCAGCGACGTCGCCTCCCCCCAGCGGGTCGCCGACATCACCCTGTCGCTGTGGATCGGGGCCGGCCTGTCCCTGCTCGTGGTGCCGCTGATGCTCCTGCGCCTGCGCGCGACGGGCGCGGAACGCGGCCGGGCCCGGCCCGACGACGCCGCGCCCGGTCCCGCCACCGGGGAGCTGGAGGTGGTCCAGGACCCGGTGCCGCGGGCCTCGATGGTGCGGATCCTGCGGGTGCCGGGGATCCCGTCCCACATGCTGGCCTCGCTGGCCCTGCTGGCGATGCTCGACATCCTCACCGCGTTCCTGCCGCTGGTGGGGGAGCGGGCGGGGATCTCCCCGGCGTGGGTGGGCGTGCTCCTGGCCGTGCGCGGCGGCGCGTCGATCCTCTCCCGCGTGCTGCTGCCGTGGCTCGCCCACCGCATGTCCCGGAGGGCCCTGCTGCTGGTGAGCCTCTACGGCGCCGGCCTGGCCCTGGCCGCGCCTCCCCTGGTGATCACCGTGCCGTGGCTGGCGGCGCTGTGCCTGTTCGTGGGCGGGTTCTGCCTGGGGCTGGGGCAGCCGATCACCATGACGCTGGTGTCCACCGCGGTGCCGTCCGCGTGGCGGGGCTCGGCCCTGGCGGTCCGGCTCGTCGGCAACCGGGTGGGGCAGGTGGCCATGCCCCTGCTGGCCGGGCTGGTCGCGGCGCCGCTGGGCCCGGCCGGAGCCATCTGGTCCACCTGCGCGGTGCTGCTGGTCAGCGGGCTGGAGAAGTCGGCGCGGCGGTAGGCCGGCGCACCGGCCCGTCCGGGCCGGCCGCCTCGACAGCCGCGGCACAGGATCGCCACAACGGCGGCACAATCGTGCCTGGTCGGATGGAGGACGAGGGCCCGAGGGCCCGGGCCGGCGGGCCGCACCCGCCGGTACGTCCGACCGAAGGAACGCACCAGCATGGCCAACGTCCACCACCCTGTCCCCGGGGCGCCGCCGTCAGCAGAGGGGCCGGGGCTGCCCCTGCTCCGGAAGCCGCGGCTCGTGGGGGTGGACGCCGCACGGGGGCTGGCCCTGATCGGGATGATGTCGATCCACATCCTGCCCGCCTGGAACCCCGAGACCTACGAGCCCACCCTCCAGTGGCAGCTGTTCGCCGGCCGGGCCGCCGCCCTGTTCGCCCTGCTCGCCGGGGTGGGCCTGGGCTTCTTCTCCGGCGGGCGCACGCCCCACCGGGGCCGGGCGATGACCGGCGACCGCGCAGGGCTGCTCGTCCGGGCTGTGCTGATCACCGCGCTCGGGCTGCTCGTCAACCAGGTGATGCCGGAGGACCCGCCCGCCTACGACATCCTGCTGTACTACGGGATGTTCTTCCTGCTGGCCGTCCCGTTCCTGCACCTGCCCGCCCGGACCCTGTTCGTCCTCGCCGGGGTGGCTGCCGTGGCCGGGCCCGTGCTGATGCAGGCGCTGCGGGGCGTGCTCGCCGCGCAGGAGACCTACAACCCCACCCTCACCGGGGTGCTGTCCGACCCCGGGACCGTGCTCTCCCAGGTGCTGCTCACCGGCACCTACCCTGCGGTCCCGTACCTGACCTACCTGCTCGCGGGAATGGGCATCGGCCGGCTCAACCTGCGGTCGCTGCACGTCCAGGCCCGCCTGCTCGGGGCCGGCCTGGTCCTGGCCGTGGGGGCGTGGCTGGTCTACTGGGTGCTGATCCTCCGGTCCGGCGGCTACGACCGGCTGATGAGCTCCACCCCCTGGCTGGGTGAGGACGGGATCGACGAGATCATCGTCTGGGGCCCCGACCCCGTCCTGCCCGACACGTCGTGGTGGTGGCTGCTGATCCCCGGTCCGCACACGAACACACCGGTGGCTCTGCTGTACGACCTCGGCTCCGGCGCGGCCGTGCTGGGGGGCCTGCTCCTGCTCGCGCGCGTCATCGGCGCGTGGCTGCTGCCCCTGAGCGCCATGGGCTCCATGACCCTGACCCTCTACACGGCGCACCTGCTGGCCCTGGCCGCCATGCTGCACTACGAGGTGCCCCTGCTGTGGTTCCTCATCCACGCCGGCGTCGCCGCCCTGTTCGCGGTGGCGTGGCAGCGCGCCTACGGGCGGGGTCCGCTCGAGCGCGTCGTCGCCCGGGTGGCCGGCGCCGCGCGCGGCCGCGTCCTGGCCCCCGGGCGCCGGGTCCGCTCCGGGCGGTGAGCCAGGCCCGGGCGGTGGGGCCGGCGAGTCACGGCGGGGTCGCCCATCGGCCGTCCCCGCCCGGGTGGCCGGCGCCGGATGTTCTCGGCGGGCAGTGCCGGCCGGGCCGCCGGATCGGCGAGCACGTCGACGACGTCGACCGGCGGACGCGGGTCAGGCGGTGTGCAGCGGCAGGCGGACGGTGAAGAGGGTGCGGCCGGGGCGGGAGTCCACGGTGACGTCCCCGCCGTGGGCGGTGACCACGGAGCGGACGATGGACAGACCCAGTCCGGTGCTGCCCTCCCGGGAGGTGCGGGAGGTGTCCAGGCGGCTGAAGCGCTCGAAGAGCTGGTCCTGGAACGCCGCCGGGATGCCCGGGCCCTCGTCGAGCACGCCGGCCCGGGCCCACCCGTCGTCGGTGGTGCTGACCGTGGCGGTGACCGCGGTGCCGGCCGGGGTGTGCTTGCGGGCGTTGGAGAGCAGGTTGGCCAGCACCTGGCCCAGCTGGGCGGCGTCGGCGCGCACCGGCACGGGCCCGGCGGGGACGTCCAGGAACCAGCGGTGGTCGGGCCCGGCGGCGGAGGCGTCGGTGAGGGCCTCGGCCATGAGCTCGGCCAGGTCGGTCTCACGCAGCTGCGGGGGCCGGCCCTCGTCCAGGCGGGCGAGCAGCAGCAGGTCCTCCACCAGGGCGGTCATCCGCAGGGTCTGCTGCTCGACCCGGGTCAGGGACGCCCGGCCGTTGTCCGTGAGAGGCTCGGTCAGCCGGAGCATGTCGGTGTAGCCGCGCACCGCGGCCAGAGGGGTGCGCAGCTCGTGGGAGGCGTCGGCGACGAACCGGCGCAGGCGGGTCTCGGAGCGCTGGCGGGCGGCCAGGGCGGAGTCGACGTTGTCCAGCAGGCTGTTCAGGGCGTGGCCGACCTCCCCGACCTCGGTGCCGGGCTCGGCCAGGCCCCGCGGCACCTGCTGGTCGGCCAGCGACACCTCCCCGGAGGCCAGGGGCAGGCGGGCGACGCGGGCGGCCGCGGCCGAGACCTGCTCCAGCGGCCGCAGCGACCGGCGCACCACCACCGTGCCGGCCACCGCCGTGGTCAGCAGCGCCAGGACGCTGCCGCCGGCCATGGTGGCCACCAGCTCTCCGACGGTCTCGTCCACGGACGCGGTGGGCAGCCCGACCACGAGCACCTGCTCGGTGCCCCTGCGGGCCCGGGCGACCGACTCCACCCGGTACTCGCCCACCGACAGCTCCACCGTGGTCAGCCGGCCCTGCTCCGTGCCCACGGAGCGGGCCCGGTCCCCGAAGCCGCGCTCGTCCGGGGTCTCGGCCTCGAAGGCGCCCGCCGTGCGCAGGGCCTCGACGTCCGCCTCGGGCAGCGGCTCGGCCTCCCCGGACTCGGCCCGGTAGGACGCCGCGCTCAGCTCGCCCTCCTGGACGGCCACCACCAGCACGCCCACCGGCTGACCGGGGGCGTCGAGCGGATCCCGGTCCTGGGGCCCGTCGGGGCGGGTGAAGGTGATCGCGCGGCCGGTGGCCTGGCGCAGGGACCCGTCGAGCCGTTCGGCGAGGTCCTGGCGGGTCAGCTCCACGATGGTCGCGCCGAGCACGAGCAGCACCACCGCCAGGATCGTCAGGACGCCGGCGATCAGCCGGGTGGCCAGGCGGCGGCGGGGGGCCGGTGCGGTGCGGTGGCCGGCCGCCATCAGGGGGCGGGCTTGATGACGTAGCCGGCCCCGCGCACGGTGTGGATCATCGGGGCCCGGCCGGCGTCGATCCGCTTGCGCAGATAGGAGATGTAGAGCTCCACGATGTTGGCCTGCCCCGAGAAGTCGTAGTGCCACACCGCGTCCAGGATCTGCGCCTTGGACAGCACCCGGCGCGGGTTCTCCATCAGGTAGCGCAGCAGCTCGAACTGCGTGGCCGTCAGCTCGACCGGCGCGCCGGCCCGGGTGACCTCGCGGCTGTCGATGTTCAGCACGAGGTCGCCCACCACCAGGGTGGCGCTGTCCTGGGCGGCGGCGCCGGAGCGCTGGACCAGCCGGTGCAGCCGGATCAGCACCTCCTCGATCGAGAAGGGCTTGGTCACGTAGTCGTCCCCGCCCGAGGCCAGCCCCTCGATCCGGTCCTCGACGCTGTCCTTGGCCGTGAGGAACAGCACCGGCACCTCCGGGAAGGACTGGCGGATCCTCGACAGGACCTGCAGCCCGTCGAGTCCCGGCAACATCCGGTCCAGCACGAGCACGTCCGGGGCGAACTCCCGGGCCTGGGTCACGGCGTCGTAGCCCTCGTGGGAGATCCTCGCCTCCCAGCCGCACATGCCCACGCCCATGGCCACGAGGTCGGCCAGGGCGGGCTCGTCGTCCACGACCAGGGCGCGGATGGGCGAGCCGTCCGGGTGGGTCAGGCGGGGCAGGACCTCGGTGAGGACGGTGAAGCTGGAGGCGTAGGACATGGCGGGCTCCCGGTTCCGGGCGGACGGCGGTGACGGTCCCACTCTGCGCCACCAGCGTAGGCGCAGCTCCTGTGCAAGCTGTGCCTCAGCTGTGTCGTGGTGCGCCCGGCCCCGGTCGACCCAGGGACGGGAGGCACGGGCTTCCGAGGGCGGAGCGCGGGGCTCAGCCCGCCGGGAGCGACTGCTGCCGGCGCCGCTGGACGGCGTAGGAGAGGATGAGCAGCCCGGCCAGGGCCAGGCCCACGCCCACCCCGGCCGGGGCGCGGTAGCCCCACCCGGCGGAGATCACGGCCCCGCCGAGGAAGGCGCCCACGGCGTTGGCCAGGTTGAAGGCCGCGTGGTTCATGGCGGCGGTGAGGGAGGGGGCGTCCTTGGCCTCGCGCAGCAGGCGCACCTGCAGGGAGGTCGTGAAGATCGAGCCCATGATGCCGATCCACAGCGCGCCGATCACGGCCGCCGCCGGGACGTGGACGAACAGCGCGAAGAAGGCCAGGGCGAGCCCCGAGACGGCGCCGGCGCCCAGGGCGGTCCTCTCGATCGAGCGGTCCACCAGCGGGCCGGCCAGCAGGGAGCCCACGGTCATGCCCACGCCGAACACGGCCAGCACCCACGGGACGGTGCCGATGTCCAGGCCGGAGAGCTCGGTGAGGGTGGGGGAGATGTAGGTGTAGACCGCGAACATCCCGCCGAAGCCCACGGAGCCGGCCAGCAGCGTCAGGGCCACCTGCGGGCGGGCCAGGGCCCGGATCTCCTGGGCCGGGGAGGCCATGCCCTCGTTGCGCGTGCGCGGGACCCAGAGGGCCAGCGCCGCCACGGTCAGGGCGCCCAGCAGCACCACCAGCAGATAGGCGGAGCGCCAGCCCAGGGCCCCTCCGAGGGCCGCCGCGAACGGCACGCCCACGATGTTGGCGATCGTCAGTCCGAGCATCACCCGGGCCACCGCGGTGCCGCGCCGATCGCGCGCCACCAGGGAGGAGGCCACCACCGCGGCCACCCCGAAGTAGGCCCCGTGCGGCAGCCCGGAGAGGAACCGGGCCACGAACAGCCACTCGAGGGAGGGCGCGGCCGCGGAGAGCCCGTTGCCCACGACGAACGTGAGCATCAGCCCCAGCAGCAGCGTCTTGCGCTCCACCCGGGCGGCGAGCGCCGTGATCAGCGGTGCGCCCACCACCACGCCCAGCGCGTAGAGGGAGATGGACTGGCCCACGGCCGGGATCGAGGCGCCGAGGTCCTCGGCGATGAAGGGCAGCAGGCCCATCGAGGCGAACTCGGTGGTGCCCACGCCGAATCCGCCCATGGCCAGGGCGAAGAGCGCGAGGCGGGTGCCGGCGGGACCGGGGGCGTTGACCACCTGGAGCAGAGCGGTGCGGGGTGCGGACACGGAGGGACCTTCCGGAGGGCGGCGGTTCGGGCGACGAGCGCGTCATCGAGCCCGCGACGGAGTGGCGGAACTCTCGATGCTACGCGTGCGTCCCCGGGGCCTCCCAGGGCTTCCGGTGTGATCTTCGTCAGTCCGCCCGGCGGCGGGTGCTCAGCGGAAGGCCGCGTGCCCGGTCAGGTGCTGGCCCAGGATCAGGGTGTGCACCTCGTCGGTGCCCTCGTAGGTGCGCACGGACTCCAGGTTGTTGGCGTGCCGCAGCGGGGAGTGGTCGAGGGTGACCCCGTTGCCGCCCAGCATCGTCCGGGCCTCCCGGCACACCTCGATCGCCACCCGGCAGTTGTTGAGCTTGCCCGCGGAGATCATGTGGTTCTCCAGTCGGCCCTCGTCCTTGAGCCGTCCGATGCGCAGGGCCAGCAGCTGTCCCTTCTGGATCTCCAGGGCCATGTTCACCAGCTTCTGCTGGGAGAGCTGGTAGGCCGCCAGGGGCTTGTCGAACTGGATGCGCTGCTGCGCGTAGGCCAGGGCGGCCTCGAAGCTGTCGCGCGCGGCGCCCAGGGCGCCCCACACGATGCCGTAGCGGGCCTCGTTGAGGCAGGAGAAGGGGCCCCGCAGCCCGGGGTTCTCCGGCAGGAGCGCGTCGGCCGGGAGCCGCACGTCCTCGAGGGTGATGTCGCACTGGACGGAGGCGCGCATCGACAGCTTCGGCTCGATCGGGACGGCCGTGAACCCGGGGGTGCCGGTGGGCACCAGGAAGCCCCGGACCCGTGCCTTCCCGCTCTCGTCCACGGCCTTGGCCCAGATCACGGCCACGTGGGCGATGGAGGCCAGGCCGATCCAGCGCTTGGCGCCGTTGAGCACCCACTCGTCGCCCTCGCGCACCGCAGTGGTCGCCATCGTGGAGGGGTCGGAGCCGGCGGTGGGCTCGGTGAGCCCGAAGCAGCCGATGATCTCGCCGGCGGCCATGCCGGGCAGCCAGCGCTGCTTCTGCTCCTCGGAGCCGTGCTTGGCGATCGCGGACATCGCGAGCGAGCCCTGCACGGAGACGAACGTGCGCAGCCCGGAGTCCCCGGCCTCGAGCTCCTGCATCGCGATGCCGTACTGCACCGCGGACCTCCCCGCGCACCCGTAGCCCTGGATGTGCATGCCCAGCAGACCCAGCTGCGCCATCTCGGGCACGATCTCCTGCGGGAAGACGGCGTCGGCGTACCACCCGGCGATGTTCGGGCGGATCCGGCGGTCCACGAACTCGCGGACGCTGTCGCGGGTCTCGAGCTCCTCGGGGCCGAGGTCCGCGTCGACGTTGAGCAGATCGGTCGCGGCGGCGGTCATGGGTCCTCCTGGGGTGCGGGTGTGCGGCGGGTGCCTCTGTCGAGGATGTCGTACGTGTGACCGGGGCAACACCCACGTCCCAATATTTCCTTCATAGGTATCACTGGGGCACGGATTAGGTATTTGAGGTTTCACAGTGGGTCTGCAAATGTGATGTGTACTACACCCCGACGTTCGGAGGACCCCCGTGCCGGAGCCGCACTCCACCGCCCTCGAGGCCCCGCCGCAGGTGCGCGTCGAGCGTGCCGGCGCCGTGGCCGTCGTGACCCTGGACGACGAGCGCCGCCGCAACGTGCTCGGTGCCGAGCTGCGCGACCGGCTGCGCGCCGTCCTGGCGGAGCTCGCGGTGGACCCCGCGGTGGGCGCCGTGGTGCTCACCGGCGCGGGCGGCTGCTTCAGCGGCGGCGGGGACCTCGCCTCGATGCCCCCGGCCGGCCCCGCGGAGGCGGCCGGCCGGATGGCGGAGATCGCGGGCCTCGTGCGGCAGCTGGCCGCGCTGGACAAGCCCGTCGTCGCCGCGGTGAGCGGACCCGCCGCCGGTGTGGCCGTCGGTCTCGTGTGCCTCTGCGACGTCGTGGTGGCCGGGGAGTCCGCCCGGTTCCTGTTCCCCTTCACCCGCCTCGGGCTGGTTCCCGACGGGGGCCTGGTGCACTCGCTGGCCCGGCGCGTGGGTCCCGGGCGGGCCCGGGCGGTTCTGCTCGAGGGCGCGCCGGTGGGTGCGCGGGACGCCCTGGCCGCCGGGCTCGCCGACCGCGTGGTGGCGGATCCCGGCGTGCTGGACGCCGCGATCGCCGCCGCACAGGACCTCGCGCAGCGGGCGCCGCTGGCGGTCGCCGCGCTCAAGCGGGGCCTGCGGGAGTCCTCCGGCTCCCTCGGGGCGGCCCTCGCCTTCGAGCGGGAGCACCAGCCCGCGCTCTTCGGGACCGCCGACTTCCGGGAGGGCAAGCAGGCCTTCCTCGAGCGGCGCGAGCCCTCCTTCTCCGGGCGCTGAGCGCCCCCACCGCACGACGAAAGGCCGTCATGAGGACAACGAGAACACGGTTCGCCGCCCTGGGCGCCGTCGCCCTGCTGGGCCTGACCGGCTGCGGCGCCGCCGTCGGGGAGGAGCCGGTGGGCCCCAACGGGCTGCCGCAGCAGCTGGTGTGGTCCACCTACAACGTGGGCACCGGCACGTACAACGACCTCGCGGCGATCGCGAACACGCTCACCAACGAGGAGGGCGTGCAGGTGCGCCTGATGACCGCGGACACCGGCATCGGCCGGCTGGCCCCGCTGGTCAACGGCACCGTGGACTACTCCCGGGCCGGGGACGAGTACTACTACGCCTTCGAGGGCGACTACGAGTACGCCAGCCCGGAGTGGGGGCCCCAGGACCTCCGGATGGTGTGGGCGCCGCTGGGCAACTACGGCCTGCTGGTGCGCGAGGACAGCGGGATCGACTCCTTCGCCGACCTGGAGGGCAAGCGGTTCCCGGAGCTGACCGCCAACACCTCGATCAACAACAAGATGGAGGGCTTCCTCAACTACGGCGGCCTGACCGGGGAGGACGTGCAGAAGGTCCCCGTCTCCTACGGCGAGCAGATCGCCGCTCTGGAGGCCGGGCAGATCGACGCCCTGTACCAGAACGTGGTGGGCTCCAACATCGACGAGCTCGCCTCCACGCACGACGTGAAGTGGCTGGGCTTCGACGACCCGGACCCGGCCCGCTACGAGACCTGGGAGGAGCTCATGCCCATGGTCTCGGTCGGCGAGGTCACCGACGGCGCCGGGATGGAGAAGGGCGAGAGCGCCCGCGTGCTCGAGTACACGATCCCGCTCACCACCCTGGCCTCCCGGGACGCCGACGAGGTCTACCACCTCGTGAAGTCGATGGTGGAGCACTACGAGCGCTACGGGACCACCACCCCGGACACCCACCGGTTCTCCTTCGACGCCGTCCTGAAGGAGCCTCTCGTGGTCCCGTTCCACGAGGGCACCGTGCGCTACTTCGAGGAGCGCGGCGTGTGGACCGAGGAGCTCGAGCGGAAGAACCAGGAGCTCGTCGAGCGCGGCGAACGGATGCGGGAGGGGTGGCCCGGCGTCGTCGAGTCCTCCTCGGAGGAGGCGCTCGCGCAGGACTGGGCGGAGTGGAAGAAGACCGAGCTGGACACCGAGCCGACCGAGGGGACCGACGATGAGAACTGACACCCGGGTGACGACCCCGTGGCGGGCCGCCGTGATCGTGCTGACCGTCCTGGGCGTGCTGCTGGCCATGAACCAGGTCTTCTTCTGGAACGTGGGCGGGCTGTCCCTGCTCACCAACTCCTACCTCTATCTGATCCTGGCCGCCTTCCTGCCGGTCGTGTTCATCGTCAACCCGCTGCGCAAGGTGCCCCTGGCCGCGAAGGTCGGGGCCGGCCGGGACGACGACGCACCCGTGCCGCACGAGTCCCCGGTCCGCTGGTACGACGTGCTGCTCATGGTGGTCGCGGCGGCGGTGTGCGTGTACTTCGCGGTCAACGGCACCCGGATCAAGAACTTCGGCTGGGAGTTCATGGCGCCGACCACGGCCACGGTGGCCGCCTTCGTGCTGTGGCTCGTGGTCCTGGAGGCCCTGCGCCGCACCGGCGGGACGGTGGTCACCGTGATCGCCCTGCTCTTCTCGCTCTATCCGCTGGTCGCCGAGAACCTGCCGATCGGGGTGCTGCAGGGCGTGACCTACGACCTGCCCACGCTGGCGCAGGTGCACATCATGGGCGCCGAGGGCGTGCTGGGCCTGCCGATCCAGACCGCGGCGACCATCCTCGTGGGCTTCCTGGTCTTCGGCGTGGCCCTGCAGCACACCGGCGGCGCGGACTTCTTCCACAACCTGTCGATGTCGATCTTCGGCCGCTACCGCGGCGGCTCCGCCAAGGTGTCCGTGGCCAGCAGCGCCGCGATGGGCATGATGAGCGGCAGCGCGGTGTCCAACGTGCTGACCACCGGGCCCATGACCATCCCGGCCATGAAGCGCTCCGGGTTCAGCCCCACCTACGCCGGCGGGATCGAGGCCACGGCCTCCTCCGGCGGGTCCATCACCCCGCCGATCATGGGCACCGCGGCCTTCCTGATGGTCTCCTTCGTGGGGGTGCCCTACACGGAGATCCTGGTGGCCGCCACCATCCCCGCCGTCCTGTACTTCCTGGGCATCTACCTGCAGGTCGACGGGTACGCGGCCCGCAAGGGGCTGAAGGGCGTGCCCGTGAGCATGCTGCCCCGGACCCTCGCCACCCTGGTGCAGGGCTGGCCCTACGTCCTGGCGCTGGCCCTGCTCACCGGGATGCTGTTCCTCACCGGCTCCGAGGCGCAGGTGCCCTACTGGGTGATCCTGGTGCTGCTCGTGGTGGCCGTCCTGCGCCCGGGCCAGACGTTCGGCCTGCGGGAGTTCACCGACTTCCTGGTCGACTCCGGCCGGACGCTGGGCAACATCATCGGGATCATCGCCGGAGTGGGCCTGATCGTCGGCGGGCTCACCGCTACCGGCGTGAGCCTGTCCCTGGCCCGCGAGCTGGTCTCGCTGGTCGGCGACAACGTGGTGCTCATCCTCATCGCCGGCGCGGTCACCTGCTTCGTCCTCGGGATGGGCATGACGATCTCCGCCGCCTACGTGTTCCTGGCGATCGTCATGGTCCCGGCGGTGATCGACCTCGGGGTGAACCCGCTCGCGGCGCACCTGTTCGTCATCTACTGGGCGTCCGTCTCCTACATCACCCCGCCCGTGGGCCTGGCCGCCTTCGCGGCGGCGGGCCTGGCCAAGGCCCCCGCCATGGCCACCAGCGTGGCGGCCATGAAGCTGGGCGCGGTGAAGTACATCGTCCCGTTCGGCTTCGCCCTCAACCCGGCGCTGGTCGCCCAGGACTCGCCCGGGCGGATCCTGCTGGCCTTCGCGCTGAGCGTCGTGGGCGTCTACGCCCTGGCCTCGGCGATCGAGGGCTGGACGGTCGGCTTCGACCGCCGGATGCCCGCGCTGTTCCGGGTCGCCGCGGCCGTCGGCGGGTTCCTGCTCTTCCTGCCCACCCCGCTCACCGCCGTCGTCGGCCTGGCCCTCGTGGCCGGGAGCGTGCTGCTGACCTTCCTCACCGTGAGGACCGGGCCCACCGACGACGACGCCCCAGCGGCCCGGGCCGATGCGCCCGTCACCGCGAACGCCTGACCGGAAGGACCAGCCATGAGCGAGACCACCACGGACACGACCACCGGCACGGCCGCGGACACCACCACCGGCACGGACGCCGGCACGACCACCGGCGCCGACCCGGCCGCGGACACCACCACGGGCACCGGAGCGGACACCAGCACCGGCACGGACGCCGGCATCGAGACGGGGACGGGCACCGTCGTCGTCGAGCTGCGGGGCCGCGTCGCCGTCGTCACCGTGACCCGGCCCGAGGTGCGCAACGCCCTGAACGTCGGGGTGCTGGACGGGATCGAGGCCGCCCTCGACGCGTGCGAGCGGCGGGCCGACGTCGACGCGGTCGTCTTCACCGGCGCGGGGGAGAAGTCCTTCGTGGCCGGCGCGGACATCTCCCAGCTGGTCGGCTACACGCTGCAGGACGGGCTGCGGGCCCGGATGCAGCGCCTCTGGGACCGGATCCAGGACCTCGAGCTGCCCACGATCGCCGCCGTCAACGGCGTGGCCCTGGGCGGGGGCAACGAGCTGGCGATGTCCTGCGACATCCGGATCGCCGCCGACCGCGCCCGGTTCGGGCTGCCCGAGGCCGGCCTCGGCATCCTCCCGGGCGCCGGCGGCACCCAGCGGCTCTCCCGGCTCGTGGGCCTGGGCCGGGCCCAGGAGATGATCCTCACCGGCCGGATCATCGACGCCGAGGAGGCCCTGCGGATCGGCCTGGTCACCAGCGTGGTGCCCCCCGAGGAGCTGCTCGACGCCGCGCTCGGCACCGCGGGCACGATCCTGGCCAAGGGGCCGCTGGCCGTGCGCCTGGCCAAGCTCGTGGTGCGCGGCGGCGCCGAGACGGACCAGCGCACCGGGCTGCTGCTGGAGCGCCTGGCCCAGTCCCTGCTCTACGCCGCCGACGAGAAGGCCGAGGGCGCGAGCGCCTTCCTGGAGAAGCGGCCCGCGCGCTTCCGCGACGCCTGAGACACCCCACGGCCGGCACCACGGCCGAACCCACCGACCACGATCCACCACCCGAGGCCCCGCGCGGCCTCTCGAAGGAGCCACCATGAACCCCCAGCCGAGCATCGACGCCGTCCACGACGTCCTCGTGGTGGGATCCGGGGCCATGGGCACCCAGATCGGGGCGGTCTTCGCCCTGGCCGGCTATCCCGTCACCACCAGCGACCTCGACCCCGCCGCCCTCGAGCGGTCCCGGGACGAGGTGCACCGCCGCCTCGACCGGCTCGCCGAGAAGGGCCGCCGCAGCCGCGAGGAGGTCGACGCCGCCCTGGCCCGGATGGCCTACACCACCGACTCACTGGAGGCCGCCAGCACCACCGACTTCGTGCTCGAGGCCGCCGTGGAGCGGCTGGACATCAAGCGGCAGCTGTTCGCCGACCTGGACGAGGCCGCCCCCGAGCACGCGATTCTGGCGACCAACTCCTCCACCATCCCCTCCTCCCTGCTGATGGACGCCACCGGGCGCGGGGACCGGGTGTGCAACATGCACTTCTTCAACCCGGCGCTGGTCATGGCCTGCGTCGAGGTGGTGCGCAACCCGCTGACCTCGGACGCGACCGTGGAGACCACCCTCGAACTGGCCCGCCGGCTCGGCAAGCAGCCGGTGCGGCTCAACCAGGAGGTGCCCGGCTTCGTGGCCAACCGCCTGCTGGGGGCCCTGCGGGACGAGGCGCTGCGGCTGGAGGCCGACGGCGTGGCCGGCTTCGAGGACATCGACGTGGCCGCCCGCACCGCCCTGGGCCACCCCATGGGCCCCTTCGAGCTCATGGACCTGGTGGGCATCGACGTGTCCTACCTGATCCGCCTGTCCGAGCACGAGCAGAGCGGGGACCCCGCGGACCTGCCGCACCCCTCCGTGCAGAAGCTCTACGAGCAGGGCCGCTACGGCCGCAAGACCGGCCGCGGCTGGTACGAGTACGCCGGCTGAGCCGCCACCCGCGCGCCGCACCCACCGAACCACGAGGAGAGACGACATGAGCCAGTTCGAGGACCTGCGCGTCCTGCAGGAGATCTTCGGCCGCCCCGGCACCGGCCCGCTCGCCGGGGTGGTGGTCGCGGACCTCAGCCGGGTGCTCGCCGGCCCCTACTGCACCATGCTCCTGGCGGACATGGGCGCCACCGTGATCAAGGTGGAGTCCACCGCCGGGGACGACGCCCGTGCGTGGGTGCCGCCGCACCGGGACGGGGAGAGCACCTTCTTCCTCTCGGTCAACCGGAACAAGCACTCGATCGCCCTGGACTTCGCCGACCCGGAGCAGCTGGAGGTCGTGGAGCGGATCGTCGCCCGGGCGGACATCCTCGTGGAGAACTTCAAGCCCGGCGGGCTGGCCCGCTACGGCCTCGACTACGAGAGCGTCAGCGCGTGGCGCCCGGACCTCGTCTACGCCTCGATCACCGGATTCGGCACCGCCGGCGGCGCGGACCTGCCCGGCTACGACCTGCTGGCCCAGGCCCTCTCCGGGATGATGAGCCTCACCGGCAGCCAGGACGGTGAGCCGTATCGCGCCGGCGTTGCCCTGTTCGACGTCATCACGGGCCTGCACGCGGCCACCGGCATCCTGGGCGCCTTCCACGAGCGCCAGGCCTCCGGGGCGGGCCAGCACGTGGAGCTGAACCTGCTCACCTCGGCCCTGTCCGGGCTGGTCAACCAGTCCGCCGCCTACGTGGCCGGCGGCAGCGTGCCCACCCGGATGGGCAACGAGCACCCCAGCCTCTACCCCTACGAGCCGTTCCCCGCCCGGGACAAGGACATCGTCATCGCCGTGGGCAACAACGGGCAGTTCGCCCGGCTCTGCCGGTGCCTCGGGGCCCCGGAGCTGGCCGAGGACGAGCGGTTCCGCACGGTCTCCGCGCGCAACGCGAACCGGGTGGAGCTGCGCCGGCTGATGATCGAGCGGCTCGCCGCCCGGGACGCCGAGGACTGGTTCGAGCGGCTCAAGGCCGTGCAGGTGCCCTGCGCCCCGATCCTCGGGGTGGACGAGGGCGTCCGGTTCGCGGAGGGGCTCGGCCTGGACCCGGTGGTCCTCGCCGGGTCCGGGGACCGCGAGATCCCCACGGTCCGCCACCCGGTGGAGTTCAGCCGCACCCCGGTCGACTACACGCAGGCCCCGCCGCGGCTCGACGGCGACCGGGACCGGGTCCTGGCCTGGCTCGAGCGCGGGCGGCCCGCGGTCCGGAAGGCGTCATGAGCGCCGTGCACCGCACCGTGCTGCCCGTGCGCTGGTCCGACCAGGACCTCAACCGGCACGTCAACAACGCCCGCGTGGTGACCCTGATCGAGGAGGCCCGGCTCTCGGCCGTCGCCGACTGGCTGGGGGAGGACGGCGTCCCGGACCCCGCCCGCCCCCGGGTGGTGGTGTCCCTGTCCCTGGACTACCTGCGGCCCATCGACCACGGCCCGGAGCTCACCGCCCACGTCTGGGTGGCCCGGCTCGGCCGCTCCTCCTACACCGTGGCCTACGAGCTGCGCCAGCACGGCCGGGCCGCGGCCCGGGCCCGCACCGTGCTCGTGCAGACGGACCCGGCCACCGGACGGTCCGTGCCGCTGCCGGAGGGGGTGCGCACGGTCCTGGAGGGCCTGGTCGTCCCGGACCCGGACCCGGACCCGGAGCAGGATCCGGAGCGGTCCTCCGGGGCGGACCCGGACCCGGAGCGCGGCCCAGCACCGTCCCCGGGATCGGAGCCGGCCCGGGAACCGGAGCAGCGGGCCGCAGCGGTCCGGGAGTCCGAGCCGGCCCCGCGGACGGGGCGCGGGCCGGCGCCGGATCCCGCCCCGGCGCCGGGCTCCGTGACCGCACGTGCATGAGCGCCGCGGCGGGGCCCGGACGGGGCGCGGGGCGGATCGCCTATCCGGCGCTGCTGGCCACCACCGCGCTGGGGACCATGTCCTCGAACGTCATCAACGCCCCGCTGTGGGTGATCCGCACGGATCTGGGCATGACGGCCCAGCAGTCCGTCCTGGCCGTGAGCGCCTTCACGATCGCCATGGCCACGGCGGTGCCGCTGGCCGGCTGGCTCGGCGACCGGCTCGGGGTGAAGGTCTTCCTCATCGCAGCGCTCGGGGTGATGGTGCTCGCGGAGCTCACGGCGGCCTCGGCCACCGGCCTGGAGACCCTGGTCTCCGCCCGCGCGGTGCAGGGCGCGGCGTGCAGCGCGATCCCGCCGTGCGTGCAGGCCGCCCTCGTCAGCACCTGGCCGGAGCGCACGGCGCAGACCATGGGCGCGTGGGCCTCGGCCATCGGCGTGGGCCAGGCCGTGGGGCCGCCCTTCGGCGGGCTCCTCACCGAGGCGCTGGGCTGGCGCTGGGTCTTCCTCGTGCACGCCGGGCTGGTGCTCGTGCTGATGGCCCTGCTCGCGGCGTCCATGCCGAAGGTCGGGCGGCGCCGCCCGCCCATGCACGTGGCCGCGATGGCCTGGCTCGTGGTGGGCGGCGGCTCCACGGCCACCGCCGTGCTGCTGGCCGGGCAGACCGGCCCGTGGACCGCGGTGGCGCTGCTCGCGGCCTGCGCGGTGCTCGGCTGGTGGCTGTTCGCCCACCTCTCCCGGCGCCGGGCCCGCCGGTCGGCGGCGGACGGCACGGCGCCCCGGCCCCTGCTGGACCCCGCCCTGCTGCGGGACCCGGCCTACCTCACGGCCGCGGCCGGGGCGGGGCTGGCCATGGGGACCCTGGCGGTGGCCATCGTGGCCGTGCCGCTGTTCCTCGGCGCCGAGCTGCGGCTGGGCCCGGCGCAGATCGGCGTCGTGGTCTTCACGCTCGCGCTCGCGATGACGGCCACCGGCCCCGCCGCCGCGCGGATCGGCCGGCGGCTGGGCAGCCGGGTGCAGTTGGGCCGCGGCGTCGCGCTGGTCGTGCTGGCCGCCCCCGTGGTCACCGTGGCCATGGCGACCTCCGGGCTGGGCGTGGCCCGCTGGGTGGTCGTGTCCCTGGTGGTGCTGGGCCTCGTGCTCGCCGGGATCGGCATCGCCCTCGCCCAGAGCGCGGCGGCCACGGAGCTCGTCCTCTCGCCCGCCGGCCGCTCCGGCGCCGCCGTGGGCATCCACAACATGATCCGCTTCCTCTCCATGGCCGCCGGCTACTCCGCGGTCTCCCTGGCCTGGGCCACCGGCGCCTCCCTGTTCGTCTTTCCCGCGCTCGCCGTGGCCGCCCTGGGCCTGCTCCTGCTGCTGCGGATCACCCGGGGCCCTGAGCCGGCCCCGGCGCCCCCGCCCCTTCCCACCACCGCGGGTCCTGCGACCCGCCGACGAAAGGACCGACCATGACCACCACCTCCAGCGCTCCCTCGACCGCGTCCCCGGAGGCCGTTCCCGCCGGCGCCGCGACCTCCGACTACTTCCGGCTCGACGACGACCTCAGCCCCGAGGAGATCGCCGTGCGCGACCGCGTGCGGGCCTTCGCCGAGCAGCAGGTGCTGCCCCTGATCAACGACTACTGGGAGCGTGCCGAGTTCCCGTGGGAGCTGCTGCCCGGCCTGGCTGAGCTCGGCATCATCGGCACCACCATCCAGGGCCACGGCTGCCCGGGGATGAGCCGGAAGGCCGCCGGGATGGTCGCCCGCGAGATGGCGCGGGTGGACGGCAGCATCAACACGTTCCTGGGCGTGCACGGCAACCTGTGCATGGGCGCGCTGAACATGCTCGGGTCCGAGGAGCAGAAGGACCGCTGGCTGCCGGCCATGGCCCGGCTGGAGAAGACCGGGGCGTTCGCCCTCACCGAGCCCGAGCACGGCTCCGACTCGGTGGCCCTGGAGACCACCGCCCGCCGGGACGGGGACTGCTGGGTGATCGACGGGCACAAGCGCTGGATCGGCAACGGGCACGCGGCCGACGTCGTCGTGCTGTTCGCGCGCAGCACCGAGGACGGGAAGGTCAACGCCTTCGTCGTCGAGAAGACCGACGCCGGCGAGCACCCGGCCGGCTACCGGCCCGAGGTCATCACCGGCAAGGTCGGCAAGCGGGCGATCCAGCAGGCCGACATCGTGCTGGAGGGCCTGCGGGTGCCCGCGGCCAACCGGCTGGAGCACTGCCGGTCCTTCAAGGACGTCTCCCGCGTGCTGCAGGCCACCCGCGGCGGCGCCGCCTGGGAGGCCGTGGGCCACGCGATGGCCGCGTTCGAGATCGCCGCCGACTACGCCTCCCGCCGCAAGCAGTTCGGCCACGCGATCGGCAGCTACCAGCTCGTGCAGTCCCGGCTGGCGAACATGCTCAGCGAGCTCACCGCCATGCAGCTGCTGTGCGACCGGATGGCCGAGCTCGCCGACCGGGGGCAGCTGTCCAACGCGCAGGCCTCGATGGTGAAGATGGCCACCGCGCAGAAGGGCAAGTGGATCTGCAACGAGGCCCGCGACCTGCTCGCCGGCAACGGGCTGCTGCTGGAGAACCACGTCATCCGGCACATGACGGACATGGAGGTCGTCTCCACCTACGAGGGCACCGACTTCATCCAGGCGCTGCTCGTGGGCCGGGACATCACCGGGATCTCGGCCTTCAGCTGAGCCGCCCGGTACGGGGCCACGGTGCCGGAGTCCCCGGCGGCGTGGCCCCGTGCCGTGTCCCCCGGTGTCGTGTCCCCCGAGCGGGGGGTCACGGCGCCGGGAGCGGGTCCTCCGGGACCGAGGAGTCGGCGGGTGCGGGGAACACCGTCTCGGAGATCTCGATGACCGACTGCAGGGCGGGATTGGGGTCCCCCCGGCGCCAGATGAGCCGGACCTCCACGGGCTTCTGCTCCCGGGTCAGCGGCTTGTAGACCACACCCCGGGAGGGCACGTTGTCCCGCACGCTGGAGAGGATCAGGGAGATGCCCATCCCGGCGCCCACCAGCACCACCAGCGTCCAGGAGTCCGGGGCCACCTGCACGATCCGCGGGACGAAGCCGGCGTTCATCGCCAGGGTGTTCAGCCGGTTGGGCAGCGTGGCCCCGGCCCCTCCGGGCAGGACGATCCAGGCCTCCTCGGCCAGGTCCTGGACGTCGACGGTCTCGCGGTCGGCCAGCCGGTGGCTCTCCGGCAGCGCGATGAGCAGCTCCTCGAGGGCGACCAGCCGGGAGTCGACCTCCGCGGGCAGGAAGTCCCAGCGGCCGATCACCAGGTCGAGGGAGTCGTCCAGGACCTTCTGCAGGCCGAGGTGGGAGAACTGCGAGCTGTAGAGCTCCAGGCTGATCCCCGGGCGCAGCCGGCGGACCTGCCGCGCCAGCTCGCCCACCGCCTGGTTCACGGAGGCCCCGGCGAAGCCGAGCCGGGCCCGCCCGATCTCGCCCTGCTGGGACTTGCGGACCACGTCCTTGATCCGCCGGGCCAGCATGACCAGCTCCCGGGCCGGTTCGAGGAGGGCCTCGCCCTGGGGCGTGAGCGTCACGTGGCGGGTGCTGCGCTCGAACAGGGTGGCGCCCAGTTCGGCCTCCAGCTGCCGGATCAGCCGGCTCAGGGGTGGTTGCGCCATGTGCAGGCGCTTGGCCGCCCGGCCGAAGTGCAGCTCCTCGGCGACGGCGAGGAACGCCTGGGCCTTGTGGACTTCCATCCCGCCAGACTATGGCGTGCCGCGGAGGCGGAAGGGCCGCCTCCTCGTCGCAATCGTCATCTATGGGGCTTGTGCGCCGGTCCGTGGCATGCTTCGTCTCGTTATGGGCGCCGTCACGTCTCGGAAACGTCCCGTGCCCGGTGCAGTAACACGGCTTTCCTACAGTTCGGAGCAGCACCCGCCCCGCCCCCAAGGAGCACCCATGACCGAGCACGCCGGACCAGGACCCGCGCCCTCCCTGCCGCACGCGCGGCGGCGGGCGCTCCGCGTGGTGGGCGGCACCGCGGTGGAACCCGCCGGCACCGTGGAACCCGCCGGCACCGAGGAGGAGCGGGCGCGGGCCCGTGCCGCCGCCGCGCGCGCCGCGCACCCGTCCTCCGGGATCGGCGTGCCCGGGTTCCGGCGTCCCGAGCCTGCCGCCACGGTTCCCGGCGCCCCGGACGTCCCGTCCGTCCCCGCGCCGTACCCGGCGCAGGAGCACGAGGACATCCCCGCCCTCGACGGCGCCGGCCCGCACCTCGCCACGGGCCGGGCGTTCCTCGCCGCCGCCCGGCCCGGGGACGTGCTGCGGGTCGAGGTGCTGGGCCTGGCCGGCGGGAGCGCACCGCTGGAGTCCGGATGCACCGCATACCTGCCGGTCCGCACGCAGGGCACGGCCTTCTGCCCCCGGGAGCTCTGCCGGGCCCTGGGCTCGGCCGAGGGAGACCCGCAGGGCTCCTTCCGTCTCACCGTGTGCCCGGCCGGCACGCAGGACCTGCCCTCCGTGGCCCACCGGCACCCGTTCGCCGAGACCGACGAGCACTGGATCGTCGTCGGGCACTCGCGCGTCGAGGCGCCCGAGGAGCCGGCGGGTCAGGCCGGAGCCGGGGACGACGCGCGGTCCTTCTGCATGACCACGGCCATGCACCGGGCGGTGAGCGCCGGGGTGGAGTTCCTGCAGCGGGACCGCGGCATGGACCGGCCGATCGCCCACGCCTACCTCTCGGCCACCGCCCAGTTCGCCGTCACCCGCCTGGGGGACGGCACGGTCGGCGCGCACGGACGGATCCGCAAGGCCGACTTCGCCTGAGACAGCCGGAACACACGCCGATTCCTCGGCGTGTGCAGTTGCAATGGTCATATTGCGCATGCACTCACCACGACCGCGCCCGAGCCCCTACTGTGGGTGACGCAGGTCACGCGGGCGTCCGTGCGCGGTTCCGACGACGAGGTCGGGCTGCCTGCCGCCGGTCGGAGCACCACGGCCGGGGCGCCCGGTGACCTGTCCAACCCCCGCGCCGTCACGGCGCGGAAACACCGGGGCGCCGAACCCGTAACACCGTCTCCCTAAGGTCGTAGTCATTCGACGCACCCGCATCCGACCTCGGGAGACCACCCATGCGTGAGCACCTGGCACGACGAGCCGCCGACGAACTCCAGCGCGGCCTCGGGCGGCGCACCTTCTTCCGCGCGGCCGCCGGCGTGGCCGCCGGCGTGGCCGCCGCCGGCGCCGTCACCACCACCGGCGCGGGGGCCGCAGCCGCCGCCCCGGGCGCCGGTGGCCGGCACGCCGCCGGGCACGCCGCGGGACGGGGCGGGCGTCCCGGCTTCCGCGGCACGGTCCTCCAGCCGGGACGGGGCCCGATCCCCGGCGATCACTACCTGCCCTCCGAGGTCGACCGCGTCCTGTGGGGCTATGTGCCGTCCGTGGACGCCGAACCCGCGCTGCGCATGCGCTCCGGGCGGACGGTCACCATCGACGCCGTCTCCCATGAGGGGATCCTCGAGGACCAGGGCCGGGACCCCGTGGAGTTCTTCGCCGGGCAGGGCGTTCCGCGGTCCCGGGTGCTCGACGACGCGGTGGAGATCGCCCGCGACTACGACCGCACCGAGCGGGACTTCGACCGCGACGGCCCGCACGTGGTCACCGGACCCGTGTTCGTGGAGGAGGCCCGCCCCGGTGACGTCCTGAAGGTCGAGACCCTGCGCGCGGACCTGCGGGTGCCGTACGGGGTGGTCTCCAGCC
Organism: Kocuria oceani; assembly: GCF_029524215.1. Taxonomy (NCBI): domain Bacteria; kingdom Bacillati; phylum Actinomycetota; class Actinomycetes; order Micrococcales; family Micrococcaceae; genus Kocuria; species Kocuria oceani. The sequence goes on from NZ_JARAMH010000011.1 coordinate 96,050, forward strand.
GGCACGGCAAGGGCGCGCTCCCGGGACCGGCCCGCGGGGGCCCGGTGGCGGACCTCCTCGTGGAGGACATCCTGCCGGCGGTGGGCACGGACGGCCGGGCCACCGGGAACCCGGAGGAGTACGGCAACGTCTCCACGTTCACCCCGGTCGAGCACGGCCAGGGCGTCATGGCCGGCGGGGCGGTGCGCTTCCCGCTGCGCCCCTTCATGGGCATGATGGGCGTCGCCCACCAGCGGGGCGCCGGGCCCACCGACGACCTGCTGAACTCGATCCCGCCCACCCTCGGCGGCGGCAACATCGACATCCGCCACCTCGGCGTGGGCTCCACCTTCTACCTGCCCGTGCAGACCGACGGCGCCCTGTTCTACATCGGTGATCCGCACATGGCCATGGGTGACGGCGAGGTGGCGCTCACCGCGATGGAGGGCTCGCTGCGCGGGACCTTCCGGCTCACCGTCTGCCGCGCGGGGGAGGGGGACGCCCCGTCCGTGGCCCACCACTACCCCTTCGCCGAGACCGCCGAGCACTGGATCCCCATCGGGCTCTCCGACCCGGACGGCGCCGGCGGCGGCGAGCAGAACTCCGACCTGGACGTGGCGATGCGCCGGGCCGTGCTCAACGCCCTCGACTTCCTCGAGCAGGACAGGGGCATGGAGCGGGCCGTGGCCTACGCCTACCTCTCGGCCGCCGCGGACTTCGCGATCTCCCAGGTGGTGGACCGCACGGTGGGCGTGCACGGGCTGATCCGCAAGGCCGACTTCGACCGCTCCTGACCGCTCCCGAGCATCCCCGGCCGCCCGGGCGTGCGGGGCCTCCGGTCGCCCGGCTGCTCGGGGCGCCCGACCTCCGGGGTGCCTGGCCGCGGGGGCGGCCGGGGGCGACTGCTAGCCTCCGGGCATGTCCTCCTCCGCCCGGCCGGGCGCCCCCGCCACGTCCGTCCCCCGCACGCTTGCCCGGGTGGCCCTGGCCCTCGTGCTGCTCGGTGCGGGCATCGGCCACCTCACGGTCGCCCGGCAGGAGTTCACCGCCCAGGTGCCCCCGTGGCTGCCGATGCCCGCGGACGCCGTGGTGCTGGTCTCCGGAGTGGTCGAGATCGTGCTCGGGGTCGCGCTGCTCGTGCTGCGGCGGCACCGGGCGGCCGTCGGCTGGGTCGTGGCGGCGTTCTTCGTGGCCGTGTTCCCCGGCAACGTCTCGCAGTACCTCACGCGCACCGACGCCTTCGGCCTGGACACCGACCGGGTCCGGGCGGTCCGTCTGCTGTTCCAGCCGCTGCTGGTCGTGTGGGCGCTGTGGTCCACCGGGGCGTGGCGGGCCTGGCGCCGCGCCCGCCGGGAGCGCTGAGCCCCGCCGGGCTCAGTCCTCCCGGTTGACGTAGCGGTCCCGCATCCGCCGGTACAGCGCGAAGGTCCCGAGGTAGGCCAGCGCGGCGAGCACCACCGTGGGCAGCCACTCCTGGGCGTCCAGGGAGGTCAGCAGCACCCCGGCCGAGGTGAGCACCAGGGCCAGCACGAGCAGGCTCGCGACGATCGACTTCACGGGCGTCCTTCCGGGACGGGGGCGGGGGCCCTCCCAGCCTAACGAGGCCGCCGGCCGACGACGACGCCGCTCCCGCCCCGGGCCGAGCGCACGTGACCGGTTGCTCCCGCCGCTCCCGCAGCGTGCTGATCCCGCCCGGGCGGGCCCGGCGTGCGCGAGCGCCCCGGCCGGCCACGGCATGCCGTGGCCGGCCGGGGCGCCCGGGGCCAGTCGGGGAGAGGGGCCCTGCGGGGCGCCGTCAGTGGGTGGGGAAGCCCAGGTTGATCTGGGACTCCGAGGGCTCGGGCCAGCGGGTGGTGACCAGCTTGCGGCGGGTGTAGAAGTTGAACGACTCCGGCCCGTACATGTGGGTGTCGCCGAACAGGGACTTCTTCCAGCCGCCGAAGGAGAACGCGCCGATCGGCACCGGGATCGGGACGTTGATCCCCACCATGCCCACCTCGATGTCGAACTGGTACTCCCGGGCGGTCTTGCCGTCGCGGGTGAACACGGCGGTGCCGTTGGCGAACTGGTTGGAGTTGATCAGCCGCACGGCCTCGTCGTAGCTGCCGACCCGCACGACCGACAGGACCGGGCCGAAGATCTCCTCGTCGTAGACCTTCATCCCCGGCTTCACGTGGTCGATCAGCGACACGCCCGTGAAGAAGCCGTCGCCCTCGAACTCCTGCTTCGTGCCGTCGACGACGACGGTCGCGCCCTCGGCCTCCGCTCCCGCCACGTAGCCGTTGACCCGTTCCAGGGCCTGCGCCGTGATGAGCGGGCCCATCTCCGAGGCCGGGTCGGTGCCCGGGCCGATGGTCAGCTTCCCGACCCGCTCGGTGATCCTCTCGATCAGCGGGTCCGCCGTGTCGCCCACGGCCACGATCACCGAGATGGCCATGCAGCGCTCCCCGGCGGAGCCGTAGGCGGCCGAGACGGCGGCGTCGGCCGCGCCGTCGAGGTCGGCGTCCGGCATGACCACCATGTGGTTCTTCGCCCCGCCCAGCGCCTGGACGCGCTTGCCGTGGGCGGCCGAGGTCTCGTAGATGTACTGGGCGATCGGGGTGGAGCCCACGAAGGACACGGCCTTCACGAGCGGGTTGGTCAGCAGCTCGTCCACGGCGACCTTGTCCCCGTGCACCACGTTGAGCACGCCCGGGGGCAGGCCGGCCTCGGCGAAGGCCTCGGCGATCCACACGGAGGCGGAGGGGTCCCGCTCCGAGGGCTTCAGGACCACGGTGTTCCCGGCGGCGATCGCGGTGGTGATCATCCACAGCGGCACCATGGCCGGGAAGTTGAACGGGGTGATGCACGCGACCACGCCCACCGGCTGGCGGATCTGGTGCACGTCCACGCCGGTGGCGGCCTGCTCGAGGTGCTCGCCCTTCAGGTGGTGCATCAGCCCGGTGCAGAACTGCACGTTCTCGAGCCCGCGGGCGATCTCCCCGGCCGCGTCCGAGAGGACCTTGCCGTGCTCGGCGGTGACGATCTCGGCCAGCTCCGGAGTGCGCTCCCGGATGATGTTCTCGACCTTGAACATGATCGCGGTCCGCTTGGCCAGGCTGGTCGCCCGCCAGCCGGGCAGCGCGGCCTCGGCGGTCTCCACGGCGGTGGCGACCTCCTCGGCCGAGGCCAGCAGCACCTGCTTGGCCACCTGCCCGGTCGCGGGGTTGTAGACGGGCGCGGTCCGCTCGGAGCCGCCGTGGCGCCTCCCGTCGATGAAGTGCTCGATGACCTCCCCGGCGCCCCGAGGGTCCTGGGCGCCCTGCTCGGCGTCCTGCTGCGCGCGCACCTCGGCGCTCTGCTTGGTGTCCTGCATGATGTCCTCCTGGTGTGTGGTCGCCGCTCAGGCCTTCTCCGGGTCCCAGCCCGCGATCTTCCCGTCCGGGGCGGCGTACTTGGTGATGAGGGAGCAGTCCTTGTCCCCGTAGCCCTCGTCGATGAGCTGCTGCAGCCGCTCGGCCACGAGCTCCGCGGCGGGCAGCCGCACGCCGGTCTGCTCGCCGGCCATCAGGGCCAGGCCGGCGTCCTTGGCGGCGAGGGTCGCGCTGAAGGTCGCCTCGAAGTTGTTGTTCGCCGCGGCGGAGTCCACGATGCCGGGCACCGGGTACCAGGTCTGCAGGGCCCAGGAGTTGCCGGAGGACACCGAGGCGATGTCCCAGAACACCTTCGGGTCCAGACCCAGCCGGTCGGCGAGCACGGAGCCCTCGGCGCAGGCCTCGAGGCAGATGAACAGCATCATGTTGTTGACGATCTTGGCCGACTGGCCGGTGCCGGCCTCGCCCGTGGCCACGATCTTGCGCGCCATCGGCTCGATGCAGGCGGAGGCGGCCGCGACGTCGTCGGCCTCCCCGCCGACCATGAACGTCAGGGTGCCGGCGGCGGCGCCGCTGATCCCGCCGGAGACCGGGGCGTCCACGAAGCGGAAGCCGGCCTCCCGGGCGGCCCGGTGCAGCTCCAGCGCGGTCTCCACGTCGATCGTGGAGCTGTCCACGAGCAGCGCGTTCTTCGGCGCGAGCGCGATGACGCCGGTGTCCCCGAGGTAGACCGCCCGGGCGTGCTCGCCCTTGGGCAGCATCGTGAACACGACCTCCGCTCCCTGGAGGGCCTCCTCCATGCTGTCGAACGTCTGCACGCCCCTGTCCCGGGCGGCGGCCATGGCGGCGGCGCTGACGTCGTGGCCCCGGACCTCGTGGCCGGCCCGGACGAGGTTCGCGGACATCGGGTTGCCCATGTGGCCGAGGCCGATCCAGGTGATGGTGGTCATCGTGTGTTCCCTTCAGCGAGGTCGTGAACTGCATGGTCGTGAACTGCATGGTCGTGAACTGCATGGTCGTGAACTGCATGGTCGTGAACTGCATGGTCGTGAACTGCATGGTCGTGAACTGCGGCGGGGGGCGTGCACAGCGCGCCCAGCGGCGGACCGGGGAACCGGTCCGCCGCTGGGCGCGGGCGGTGCGGGGCGGCGGGGATCAGGAGATCCGGTCCTGGGCGGCCTTCTCCTCGGAGAGCCGGCGCCGGTCCTCGGCGTCGACGTCCTGGAGGGAGATGCCCTTGGTCTCACGCAGCGTCGCCACCGCGATCAGGGTGACGAGGCAGGCCGCGGCGATGTAGACGGCGATCGGCACCCACGAGTTGAACTCGCGCAACAGGGCGGTCGCGATGATCGGGGCCAGCGAGCCGGCCACGATCGAGGTCACCTGGTAGCCCAGGGAGACGCCGGAGTAGCGCATCCGGGTGGGGAACATCTCGGCCATGATGGCCGGCTGCCCGGCGTACATGAGCGCGTGGATCATCAGGCCGAGGGTGATGGCCGCGAGGATGATGAAGCTGTTGTCGGTGTTGAACATCGGGAACGCGACGAAGGCCCAGACCGCGCCCAGTGCGGCGCCGGCGGCGTACATCGGGCGGCGGCCCACCCTGTCGGTGGCCCGGCCCACGAGCGGCACGCAGATCGCGTGGATGACGTGGGCGATCAGCAGCAGCAGCAGGATCCGGCTGGTGTCCACGTCCCTCTGGGTGGACAGGTAGGTGATCGAGAACGTCACCACCACGTAGTAGAGGATGTTCTCCGCGAAGCGCAGGCCCATGGCGCCGAAGACGCCGCGCGGGTAGCGGCGGAAGACCTCGCCCACGCCGTAGGCGGCGGACTTCTTCTCGAGGACCTCCTGCTGGGCCTCCTTGAAGATCGCGGCGTCGGTCACGTGGGTGCGGATGTAGTAGCCGATGGCCACGATGACGATCGAGAGCCAGAAGCCCACGCGCCAGCCCCAGGCGAGGAACGCCTCTTCGGAGAGGGTGAAGGAGAGGGTGAGCAGCACGATGGTGGCGAGCAGGTTGCCCAGCGGCACCGCGGCCTGCGGGAAGCTGGACCAGAAGCCGCGCTCCTTGTTGGGGGAGTGCTCGGCCACGAGCAGGACGGCCCCGCCCCACTCGCCGCCCACCGCGAAGCCCTGCACGAAGCGCAGCACCACCAGCATGGCCGCGGCCCAGTAGCCGATCTGGTCGTAGCCGGGCAGGCAGCCCATGAGGAAGGTGGCGGCGCCGACCATGACGATCGAGATCTGCAGCAGGTGCTTGCGGCCGTACTTGTCGCCGAAGTGGCCGAAGACGATGCCGCCCAGCGGGCGGGCGATGAAGCCCACCGCGTAGATCAGGAACGCCTTGAGGATGCCGTCCAGCGGGTTGCCGGTGTCCACGAAGAACAGCTGGCCGAAGACCAGCGTGGAGGCCGTGGCGAAGAGGAAGAACTCGTACCACTCCACGACCGTGCCGGCCATCGAGGCCGCCACGACCTTCTTCAGCCCGCCCCGGTTCTCCGGCGAGTCGTTCGGGTCCGCCGAGGCGGCGACCCTGTCCTCAGTGCTCATGGGTTTCTCCTGCTGCTGGGTGAACGGTGACTGTGGTCACATTGTTTGCCTACAGTGTGCGGATCTGTGGTGCGCTTCACAATGACCATGCGCTCGCGGCGCCTGTGCAAAAATGCACACGACGCCCGAATTCGCGCAGTCATCCGTGCTGCGCTCCGCTCCGGAGGAGAAGCCCCTTGTCACACGGCGCTGACGACCTCCTGCTCCTGCTCGCCGTGGCCCGCCACGGGTCCTACGCCGGGGCCGCGGCGGACCTCGGGCTCAGTCACACCACCGTGTCGCGGCGGATGGCCGGGCTCGAGAGGGCCGTGGGCGCCCGGCTGCTCGTGCGCTCCGGGGACAGGTGGGAGCCCAGCGAGCTGGGCCGGACGTTCGTGGCCGCCGGCGAGGAGATCGAGCACGCCGTGGACGCCCTCCCCCTGGGGCCCGGCGGGCGCGGCAGCTCGGTCAGCGGCGTGGTGCGGGCGCTGGCCCCGGACGGGTTCGGGGGCGTGGTCATGGGCGCGGCCATGCGGCAGGTCGTCCAGGAGCACCCCGGGGTGCGGCTGGAGATGATCAACGCCGCCCGGCGGGCGCAGACCAACCCGGTGGGCATCGACCTGGAGGTGGTCGTCGGGCGCCCGGAGGTCTCCCGCAAGGAGGCCTTCCACCTGGCCGACTACTCCCTGGGCGTCTACGCCTCCCAGGACTACCTCGCCGCCCACCCGCCGCTGCGCACGCCCGAGCAGGTGCAGGAGCACCCGCTGATCTACTTCGTGGACTCCATGCAGGACGTCGCGGAGCTCGACATCCCGCGCCGGCGCTTCCCGCGGATGCGCCAGGGCGTGGGCGCCACCTCCTCGGTGGTGCACGTGGAGCTCACCCGGGCCGGGGCCGGGATCGGGCTGCTGCCCTGCTACCTCGCCGAGCGCGTCCCGGAGCTGGTGCGGCTCTTCCCGGAGGAGCTGTGGTTCCCGGTGGAGTACTGGGTGGTCTCCCGGTCGGACCTGCTGCGCCGCCCGGCCGTGCAGGCCGTGATGGCCGCGATCCGCGCGGCGGTGGCGCAGATGCGCGAGGAGCTCGTCGCCGCCCCGGGCCCCCGGGCCTGACCGGCCGGGGGCCCGGGGCTGCCGGGGGCGGGGCTACCGGGAGCGAAGGATGTCGAAGACCGAGGAGTCGTCGTGCCGGCCGTGGCCCTCGCGGCGGCCGCGCACGTAGAGCTGCTCGGCCGCCGAGGCCAGCGGCACCGGCTGCTCGACCGCCCGGGCGGCGTCGGTGACCAGGCCCATGTCCTTGACGAAGATGTCCAGGGCGGAGCGGACCTCGGCCTGATCGCCCTGCAGCATCCGCGGGCCGCGGTCCTCGAACATGAAGGACGTGGCGGCCCCGGTGGAGAGCACCTCCAGGCACTGCGCGGGGTCCAGGCCCATGGAGTCGGCCAGGGCCAGCGCCTCGCCGGCCACGGCGATGTGCACGCCGCACAGCAGCTGGTTGACCACCTTGAAGCGCTGCCCGTCCCCCACCCGGGGTCCGACCAGGGGCGCGTTGGCGGCCATCGCGTCCAGCAGCGGCCGGACCACGGCCACGTCCTCCTCAGCACCGCCGACCATCACGAGCAGCTCGCCGGTGGCGGCGCGTGCCGTTCCCCCGGAGACCGGCGCGTCGACGATCCGCCGCACCCCGCGGGCCTCGAGGCCCTGCGCGCAGGACTCCACGGCCTGGGGACCGACGGTGGCCATCACGAGCAGCACCGTGTCCGGGCCGAGGGACCCGGCGATGCCGCGTTCGCCGAACAGGACGTCGTGCAGCTGGGCCCCGGTGGCGACCATGACGACGACGACGTCCGCGCCGGCCGCCGCCTCGCGGGGGTCCGGCAGCAGCGCCACGGCCTCGCCCACGTGCTCCCGGGCGCGGGGCGAGACGTCGAAGCCGCGGACGGGGAAGCCGGCGCGGGCCAGGGTGAGGGCCATGGGGGCGCCCATGGCGCCGAGGCCGAGGAAGCCGACGGACAGGGGTGTGCTCATGACGGGTTCTCCTGGGGATCAGAGGTGCGGGGGTGTGCGGTGGACCGGGCGCGCTCGGCGGCCCGGTCGAGGACGTCCACGACGTCGGCGAGGGCGGACTCCCCGCCCACGTTGCCGGGGAAGACCACGTAGGGTCCGCCCTGGGTGGTGTCCGGGGCGTCGGTGGGCTGGAACAGGGAGATCTGGCCGGGGAAGAACTGGCCGGTCACGCTCGCCCGGCGGATGCCCAGGCCCCGGTGGGCGACCTCGTGGGAGGTGATCCCGCCCTTGGCCACGACCCACGCCGGGCGGGACCGGGCCACCCCGTGCACGACCTCCACGAGGGCGTCGGAGACGGAGCGGGCGATGGCCAGCGACTCGTCGGGGTCCTCCGTGCGCACGAGCTCGCGGCTGGTCCACACCACCGCGTCGCGGCTGGCCAGGGCCTCGACGATCCGCGTGACCGCGTCGGCCACGTGACCGGGACGGGCGTCGTCGTCGAGCAGGGTGGGCACGTCCAGCTCCACCTCGAAGAGCTCCCGCCGGGTCCGCAGCTCGGCCAGCTGGCGGTTGGTCAGCCCCACGTGGGAGCCGACCGCCACGAGTCCGTGCGGCAGCCGCCCGGGGCCGACCACGATGTCCTCGGGGTCCAGCTCGCGGGAGCCGGTGAGACCGGCCAGCGGGCGCACGAAGGAGGGCCCGCAGCGGGTGACGAAGGTGCGGCCCTCGGCCTCGAGGACGGCCAGGGCCTGCGCCACCGTGTCCAGGTCCGCGTAGCTCGTGGCGTTGACGACCACCCAGGCCCGGTCCTTCGCCCGGCGCAGGATGTCCGCGACCGCGGCCGCTCCGCCGGTGCGGATGTCCTCCAGGCCGATGGACAGCATCGCGTCCCGCTCCAGCGACCCGCCGGAGCGCTCCACGAGGAAGTCCTTGAGGTCGGAGGAGGAGTAGCCGAAGGTGGCGTCGGCGGCGAAGTCGGTCTCGCCCACGGGCATCGGCTTCCCTTGCAGGACGGCGTAGTGGACGTCGTCCTCGGTGTAGCGGCCGGCCTCGATCATGGCCGGGGCGAAGAGGAACCCGTCCACCGCCACGCCCTGCCCGGCGAGCACGTCCGCCAGGGCGGTGGGCTCGGCGATGACGTGCCCGCGCAGGGTCGAGTCGCTGCGGGAGACCAGGTGGGGTAGTGGCAGGCCCTCGGCCTTCAGGCGTCCCAGCACCGCCGAGACGAGCTCGGTGTTGATCGCCACGGCCTCGGCCTCCGGGCGGGCGCGGCTGTTGGTGAGCACGAAGCAGGTGCGCCCGGGGTTCCGGACGACGTCGAGGACGGGGGCGGGGTCGAGCTCGAGGACGACGTCGACGTCATGGACGCACTGGGACCCGGTGGGGTCGTCGTCGAGCACGAGCAGGGTGCGCGGTGTGGTCATGCGAGGATCTCCAATCGGCGGGACATCGGGGCAGGACATTGGAGTGGGACATCGGAGTGGGAGCGTCAGCGCCGGTCATGGCCCGGGGACTCCAGGACCAACGTTTATCTGTCAGATGTCAGACATATTATGTGAGGCAGGACACGTGGTCAACGCTCGGCCTCTCCCCGGGAGAAGGCCAGACATCTGACATGGCCCGGTTGCTAGGCTTTCTCCCCAGAGGCGGGAGCGTGCACCGGTGCCGCTGCCAGCCGTCCACCGCACCGAGGAGGAGCACCATGGCCCGCCCGTCCCTGGTCGACCAGGTCGCCGACGCCCTCCTCGACCGGATCATCGCGGGGGACTTCCCGCCCGGGTCGGTGGTGCCCGGTGAGATCGACCTCAGCGCGGAGCACCAGGTCAGCCGCATGACCGTCCGGGAGGCGATCAAGACCCTGGGCGCCCAGCGCATCCTGCGCGTGGAGCGGGGGCGCGGCACGTTCGTGAACCCCCTGTCCCGGTGGGCGTCCCTCGAGGCCGTGATCCGGGCGGTCTCGGAGGGGCAGGACGACGCGGCGGCGGCCGTGCAGCTGATCGAGCTGCGCCGCTTCCTGGAGTCCGGCGCCTGCGAGCTGGCCGCCGGGCGGCTCTCCGCCGAGGAGCTGGACGGGCTGGCCCGGGACGCCGACGCCATGGAGGACGCCCACCGCGTCCAGGACGTGGCGGCCTTCGTGACCGCCGACCTGCGCTTCCACGAGCGGATCCTGGAGGCCTCGGGCAACGTGTTCATCGCGGTGCTGTTCGAGCCGCTGCACCGGGTGCTCACGGAGCGGCGGGCCCAGACGTCCCGGGTGCCGGAGATCCAGGCCCACGCCGTCGCCGAGCACCGCAAGATCGTCTCCGCGCTGGCCTCCGCCGACCCGGTCCGGGCCCGGCAGGCCATGGACGAGCACATGCAGCAGACGCTCGCCGACCTGAAGACCTACGTGCTCGGGGACATCTCCCCGGCCGACCGCTGACCGCATATCCCGAAGGACTGTGCCCATGCGCGCCAACCTGCTCGACGTCGTCACCTCCGCCCTCGCCGCCCACACCGCCGTGCCGGCGCTGAGCACCTACGACTTCACCACCGCCCAGGCCGTGGTGGAGGCCAGCGAGCGGGCGGGCCGCCCGGTGATCCTGCTGGTCCCGCCCAAGGCCGCCGCCGGGACCGGCGGGCGCCGCCTCGTCACCGCCCTGCGCGCACTGGCCGACGACGCCGCCACCCCCGTGTGCGTCCAGCTCGACCACGCCGTGGACCTGGACCTGATCGAGCACGCGGTGGCGGCCGGCGCCGACGCCGTCCTGGCCGACGGCTCCGCCCTGCCCGCCGCCGCGAACGCCGCGTTCGTCGCCCGCGCCCGGGAGCTCGTGGGCCCCGGCGTGGTGGTCGAGGCGGAGCTCGGCAGCCTCCCCGGGGACGAGGACGCGGCCATGACCTCCGAGGCCGGCGGCATGACCGACCCCGGGGAGGTCCCCGGGTTCCTGGACGGGTCCGGGGCGGACCTGCTGGCCGTGGCCGTGGGCAACGTGCACGGGCACTACCGGGGCACCCCGCGGCTGCACTGGAGCCGTCTGGAGCAGATCTGCGAGGCCGCCGAGCGGACCCCGCTCGTGCTGCACGGCGCCTCCGGGATCCCGGAGACCATGCTGGTCCGCGCGCCGCTGGCGGGCATCGGCAAGATCAACATCAACACCGAGCTGCGCTCGGCCGTCTTCGCCGCCGTGGCGGACCGGATCGAGCAGCGCCGGCACCAGGGCCTGAGCCTGTGGGCGCTCCTGGAGGACTGGACCGAGGCGGTGGGCGAGTTCACCACGCTCGCCCACCGGTTGACGACCGCCGAGGCGCGCTCCCGGAATTCCTGAGCCCCGGTCCGGCGTTGCCTCATACCGTGCCCCGCGGGCCCGGTCCGCCGGCCGCCCGCGGAAGGCACCGGCAGGAAGCAGCAGCACCGCACCACGAGCAGAGGAGTCCTTCCATGGAATACACCCGACTCGGCAGTTCCGGCCTGTACGTCTCCCGGCTGGCCCTGGGCACCATCCCCTTCGGCTCCGGCGGAGGGTTCGAGAAGATCGCGGGGCTGGGCCCGGACGAGGCCCGCCGGCAGATCGACGAGGTCCTGGACCGCGGCGTGAACTTCATCGACACCGCCAACCTGTACTCCGGCGGGGACGCCGAGCGGGTATTGGGCGAGGTGCTGGGCAGCAAGCGGGACGACGTCGTCCTCACCTCCAAGGCCCGCACCCCCACCGGGGACGGCCCCAACGACGGCGGCGCGAGCCGGATCCACGTGACCCGGGCCGTCGAGGACAGCCTGAAGCGGCTGAGGACCGACCACCTCGACCTGCTCTACCTGCACCAGTGGGACGGGCAGACCCCGATCACCGAGACCATCGCCACCGCCAACGAGCTGATCCGGGCCGGGAAGATCCGCTACTGGGGCGTGTCAAACTACAACGGCTGGCAGCTGGCCAAGACGGTCTACGAGGCGCGGCTGGCCGGGCTGGAGGGCCCGGTGGCCCACCAGGCCTACTACACCCCGGAGGCCCGGGAGATCGAGTACGAGATCGTCCCGGCCGCCCGCGACCTCGGGTTGGCGACCTTCGGCTGGAGCCCGCTGGGGGAGGGGCTGCTCAACGGCAAGGTCCGCCGCGGGACCGAGACCCCGTCCGACACGCGGCAGGGCACCGGCTGGCCGGAGCCTCACGTGGTGGACCGGGACCGGGCCTACGACCTGATCGAGCTCTTCGACGAGATCGCCCGGGAGCTGGGCTGGACGATCCCCCAGGTGGTGATCTCCTGGATCCTGGGCCGCCCGGGCATCGACGGGACCGTGATCGCCGCCCGGCGGTTCGAGCACCTGCAGGAGGACCTCGACGCCGCCGAGCTGACGCTGCCGCAGGAGGCCCGGGACCGGATCACGTCCGCGTCCCAGCTGCCCGCCTACTACCCGCTGTGGCACCGGCTGCTCAACGGCCAGGACCGGCCCGAGCCCGCGGAGGCGGAGTTCTACGCCGAGCAGCGCGGCCACGTCTTCGGCGAGGACCCGGCCCAGGCCTAGCGGGCCGCGCACCGGACGCCGCCCGGCCGTCCGGGCGAGCACGGCCGGGCGGACCTTCCCGGCGCGGACGGGCCACGCAGGTGCCGACCGTTCATGCCGGTCCCGCCGGGCCGTGCTCGGCCCGGTGCGGTCAGCCGATGAGCATGCCCGCGATCGCGGCGCTCATCAGGTTGGCGAGCGTCCCGCCGAGCACGGCCCGCAGGCCGAGGCGGGCGATGTCCCGGCGGCGGCTCGGGGCGATGCCGCCGAGCCCGCCGAGCAGGATCGCCAGGGAGCCGAAGTTCGCGAAGCCGGTCAGGGCGAAGGTCACGATGGCCTGGGTCTTGGCGGAGTAGTTCTCGATCTGCGGGGCGAAGTCGGCGAACGCGACGAACTCGTTGAGCACCAGCTTCTGCCCCAGGAAGCTGCCCGCGTCGATCGCCTCGGTCCAGGGCACCCCCACGGCGAACATCACCGGCGCGAAGACGTACCCGAAGAGCTGCTCCAGGGTGAGCGCCTCCAGCCCGAACAGGCCGCCGACCGCGCCGAGGACGATGTTGATCAGCGCGATGAGCGAGATGAAGGCGATGAGCATCGCGCCGACGTTGAGGGCCAGGCTCAGGCCGTCGGACGCGCCGCGGGCGGCGGCGTCGATGACGTTGGCCGGCTCCGTGTCCTCGTCCGTCGCATCGCCCCTCGCGCCGCCCGTCGCGCCGTCGGCCGCGTCCGTCGCGGAGACCCCGGCCGGGTCGGCGGACCGAGCGACGTCGTCGGGCCGGGCGGAGTCGCCGGGCTGGGCGGCATCGTGCGACCGGACAAGATCGTCGGGTCGGGTGGCGGCGCCGTCGCCGCGCGCCGCGGCCTGGGCGTCCTCCCGGCGGGCGAACTCGACGGCCGCGTAGGACGTGGCCCCGCGCCGGGAGCCGCGGGCGAGCCACCGGGCGGCGCCGCGACGCTTCTCCTTTCCCGGCTCGGGCTGCGCCGGGGCACCGGCGTGGCGCCCGGAGTCCGCCGGATCGGCGGCGTCGTCGGAGGTCCGCGCGGACGCACCCGCCGGCGCCTCGTCGCGGGCGTCCTCCAGCGCCCCGGCGGGGACGAGGAGCTTGGCCATGAGCAGGGCGGCCGGCGCGGCCATGAACGAGGCGGCGATCAGGTACTCGAGCGGCGCCCCGAGCAGGGAGTAGCCCACGAGCACCGAGCCGGCCACGGTGGCCAGCCCGCCGCACATGACGGCGAAGAGCTCGGAGCGCGTCATCCCGGCCACGTAGGGCTTGATGACCAGCGGCGCCTCGGTCTGCCCGACGAAGATGTTGGCAGCCGCGTTCATCGACTCCGGCGTGGTCGTGCCGAGGAGCTTCGCCAGTCCGCCGCCGATGATCTTCACGACCCACTGCAGGGCGCCCAGGTAGTACAGCACCGACGTCAGGGCCGCGAAGAACACGATGACCGGCAGCACCTGGAAGGCGAAGACCGAGCCCTCCTCGGGCAGGACCGGGCCGAAGAGGAAGTCGATGCCCGCGCCGGAGGAGTTGATGACGGCCTGGACCGCCAGGGTGAGGGCCTCGAGCACGGCGCGGCCGGCCGGGACGTAGAGCACCAGCACGCCGAAGACCACCTGGATGGTCAGCGCTAGGGCCACGGTGCGGATGCGGATCCTGCGGCGGTCCACCGAGAAGAGGACGGCGATGGCGAGGAGGGCGATCATGCCCCCGACGCCCCACAGCACGTCGAGCATGTCCGGTTGTCCTTCCGTCGGGTGTGCCCGGGGTGCCGGCGACGACGTCGGTGCGGGCACGGCCTCCTGCGTTCGGCGCCGCCGGCGTGGTACCGCGTACTCTAGCGTGAGCGCTGCGAGGGCCCCTGTCCTCGACCGACCCGAAGGATGCGAGCGATGACCGATCCGGCTGCCCGACTCCTCTATCTGGACTGCGACACCGGCATCGACGACGCCGTCGCGCTGGCCTACCTGGTGGCCACGCCCTCGGTCGACCTGCGGGGCGTCGGCACCGTCAGCGGCAACACCGATGCCACCACCGCCGCCCGCAGCACCGTGGACCTGCTGGCCCTGCTGGACCGCTCCGACATCCCGGTCGCGGTCGGCGCCCGTGACCCCCTCCGCAGCCGGTTCGGCGGCGGCACCCCGGCCGTGCACGGCACCAACGGCACCGGGGACGTGGACCTGCCGCGGGCGGCCGCCGAGCCGGTGGCCGAGGCGGCGGACGCGATGCTCATCCGGCTGGCCCACGAGCACCCGGGCGAGCTGCACGTGCTGGCCACCGGCCCGCTGACCAACCTCGCCCGCGCCCTGCGACAGGACCCCGCCCTGCCCGAGCTGGTCGCCGGCGTCACCGTCATGGGCGGCGCCGCCCTGGTCCCCGGCAACCGCACGCCGGTCGCCGAAGCCAACATCTCGCACGACCCCGAGGCGGCCGCCGAGGTGCTCGCCGCTCCGTGGGACGTGACCCTCGTGCCGCTGGACGTCACCATGGACCACCGCCTGGACGAGGAGCAGCGGCAGCAGCTCGCCGCGATCGACCATCCCGCGCTGCCCCCGCTGGCCGCGATGCTCGAGCGCTACGCCGACTTCTACACCGGGGTCTTCGGCCGCCCGCTCTCCGCCCTGCACGACCCCCTGGCCGCGGCGCTGGCGGCCGGCACCGTGGAACCGGCCCTCGCGCCGCGGGTGACGGTCCAGGTCGACACGACCGACGGTCCCGGGCGCGGCCAGACGATCTGCGATCTGCGCGGGCGGTTCGCCGGCTATCCCGCACCCGCCGGAGCCCGGTGCCGCGTGGTGCTCGAGCTGGCCGAGGATTTCGCCCCGCACCTCCTGCACGCCCTCCGCCGGCTCGGCCCGGCCGCACCGGCGGAGTCCGTGGGGGCCGCGCTCACCGTGGTGGGCAGCATCAATCTCGACCTCACGGCCGTGTGCGAGCGGCTGCCCGCGCCCGGGGAGACCGTCATCGGCGCGGACCTGCAGCGGCAGCCGGGCGGCAAGGGCGCCAACCAGGCCGTGGCCGCCGCACGGCTCGCCGGCCGCGCCCGGATGATCGGCGCCGTCGGCGACGACCCGGACGGCAGGCTCCTCCTCCGCCACCTGGCGGACGCCGGCGTCGACACCACCGGCGTCCGCCGGGTGCCGGCGCCGACCGGCACCGCCCTCATCACCGTGGACCACCACGGGGAGAACCAGATCACCGTCTGCGCCGGGGCCAACGCCGAGGTGTCCCTCGAGGACGTGGCCTTCGCGCCGGAGGACGTCGTGCTCTGCCAGCTGGAGATCGCGCTCGACACCGTGTGCGAGACCGCCCGGCGGACCCCGGGCTTCTTCGCTCTCAACGCCGCCCCGGCCCGGTCCCTCCCGGCCGAGCTGGTGGAGCGGTGCGACCTGGTCGTCGTGAACGAGACCGAGTACGCCTGCCTCCCCGAGCTCGCCGACGCGAAGCTGGTCGCGGTGACCTACGGCGCTCGGGGCTCGGCCCTCTACGCGCACGGGCGGCAGGTCGCCGCCGCTCCCGCCCAGGAGGTCGCCGTGGTCAGCACGGTCGGTGCCGGTGATGCCTTCTGCGCCGCGCTGGTGCTGGCCCTCGCCGCCGGGCTCGACCACGGAACGGCCCTGCGTGCCGCCAACGCGGTGGGCGCCCACGCCGTCGGCGACGCCTCCTCGCAGCCGGAGTTCTCCCCGCTGGAGCACTACCTGCCGTCCCCGGCCGACGGCGACGCTCTCTCGGCGGATCCCTCCTGACTGTCCGCGACACCGGCCCGGCCCACGGCCACGGAACCTCGGGGTCGGTGCCGAGAACTACGCTGACGTCATGACCTCGCAGCCTCCGCGGCGACCGGCCCCCTGGCAGCCCGACGCCCCTCCTGCGCCCACGCCCGCCGGCGTCCGGCCTCCTGGTCCGCCCGCGGGGTGGCCGGCAGCCCCGTATCCGGGCCACCCCGGTGGCCCGGCCCCGCAGCCGGGTTTCCCGGCGACGGCGCCGGTCACCTACGCGGAGTTCTACCGCACGCCCCGCAACCGCTGGTGGAAGGGATTCACCAGCATCCTCGTCCTCTGCGCCGCGGTGCTGCTGTTCTCGATCGTGCTGACCTTCGGCGCCATGGGGATCGACCTCGTCCTGGGCTCCACCACGATGGACGACCTCGCGAGCGGGCGGATCACCATGACGCCGGTGCTGCTGCTGGCCAGCAATCTCACGCTGGTCCTCTCGGCCGTCGTCGCCCTGCTCCTCCACCGGTACCTGCACCGGCAGCCGGTCGGTACCCTGCACTCGGTGCTGGGCCGCTTCCGCTGGGGCTGGTGCGGGCGGGCCGCCCTGGTGGTCGTCCCGCTGTTCGTGGCCTACGTGGGGCTCGTGGCGCTCGTCGAGGCGCCCGGCCCGCTCTCCCTGGACGCGACCGCGTGGGCCTTCCTCGCGGTCGTCCTGCTGACCACGCCCCTGCAGGCGGCGTCCGAGGAGTACATCTTCCGCGGCGTGATCCAGCGCGCGGCCGGGTCATGGGTCTCCGGGACCGTCCCGTCCCTCGTGGTCGGCACCGGCGTGAGCGCGGTGCTGTTCTCGATCGCGCACTTCGCCACCGACGTGTGGCTGATCGTCTACTACCTGGTCTTCGGGATCGCGATGTCGCTGCTGAGCCAGGCCACGGGCGGGCTCGAGGCCGCCTCGCTGGTGCACGCGGCGAACAACGTCATGCTCTTCCTGGTGGCCACCGCCGCGGGCCAGATGAGCGAGGGGCTCGACCGCTCGGCCGGTGCCGGCGGCCCGTTCATGCTGGTGCCGATGCTGGTCATCTCGGCCATCGCCGCGGTCCTGATCGTCCTCGCCCGCCGGCGCGGAGCGGCCCACCGGGCCGCCCCGCCGGCGACCGCCTGAGGCCGCGGTCCGGCGCACCGGCCGGGAGATGGCTGGGAGTTCGGGGGCGTCGCACGGTGGCCCGGACGGCCGGTCGATAGGCTCGGATCCGTGACCGGACTCCGTGGAGCGGCCCTGCTCGAAGTGCTCAGTGCCGCCGCCACCAACACCGGTGTGGCGCTGGTGGTGGCGGCCCTGCTCATCCGGTGCCTCTACCTCGGCTGGCACCGGACCGAGGCCCTGCACGTGCTCACGGACGGGGAGTCCTGCCTGCGCTGGCACACCACCCGCTACGAGATCCACGAGGAGCCGTGGCCGGACCCGCCGGCGCCCGTTCCCGCCCCGGGGGCCGAGGTGACGGTCTACTACCGCGTCCGCGATCCGCGCCGGTGGGCGCTCACGGCCCCGTACCGCATGACGCGGTGGCTGTTCTGGACCGGCGCCGTGCTCACGGTGGTCGGACTGCTCCTGCCCGCGCTGCTCGGCTGAGCGGTCAGCGCACGGCCCTGTTGCGTGCTGCCTTGTTGCGTCCGGACAGGCTCTCGGCCACGCCGATCAGCAGGACCGCGGCGATCACGGCCACGATGAAGCCCAGGACGTTGAGCTCGAAGATGTCGCCGGTGCCCAGCGCGCTGGCGATGACGCCGCCGATCACCGAGCCGGCCAGGCCCAGCAGCAGCGTGGCGATCAGGCTGAGGTTCTGCCTGCCGGGTTTGATGAGCCGGGCGAGGGCGCCGATGACGAGTCCGGCAACGATGAAGCCGATCATGGGGTCTTCCTTCTCAGGTCGGGGGTCCCGGCGGCGACGGGGGTTCTCCTGCAGTGCCGCACCCCGATACTACGCATACTGCCGATTCCTCCGCACGGGCCGGGACGGGCCGACCCCGCGGCGGGACGGTC
This sequence comes from Kocuria oceani, assembly GCF_029524215.1. Classification (NCBI taxonomy): domain Bacteria; kingdom Bacillati; phylum Actinomycetota; class Actinomycetes; order Micrococcales; family Micrococcaceae; genus Kocuria; species Kocuria oceani. The sequence continues at coordinate 114,156 of NZ_JARAMH010000011.1, forward strand.
CGGCGCACGTCCTCGATAACTCCCGGACCGGGCGATACGGTGAACGGCGTCACAGCCCAGCCCCGAGACCGGAGGTCGTCGTGAAGATTCGTGGAGCCGTCCTGGAGACCATGGAGGCCTCGGCCCCGTACGCCGAGTCGCAGCCGCTGCGCGTCGAGGAGCTCGAGCTCGGCGAGCCCGGGCCCACCGAGCTGCTCGTGCGGATCACCGCCGCCGGGGTGTGCCACTCCGACCTCTCCGTGGTCAACGGCAACCGGCCGCGGCCCCTGCCGATGCTGCTGGGGCACGAAGCGGCCGGCGTCGTCGAGCACGTGGGCGCCGACGTCACCGACCTGGCCGTGGGTCAGCACGTGGTGATGGCGTTCCTGCCGCGCTGCGGCGAGTGCGCCGCGTGCCGGACCGAGGGGCTGCTACCGTGCACGGTCGGGTCGAAGGCCAACGCCTCCGGCACCCTCATCGAGGGCTCCCAGCACCTCACCTCCGCGTCCCGTGGGAACGTCTACCACCACCTGGGGGTCTCCGGGTTCGCCACCCACGCCGTGGTGGACCGCCGCTCCGTGGTGCCCGTGGGCGAGGACGTCCCGGCCCCCATCGCGGCCGTCATGGGCTGCGCGGTGCTCACCGGGGGAGGGGCCGTCCTCAACGCGGCGCAGGCCACTCCCGACGACGCCGTGGCCGTGGTCGGTCTCGGCGGCGTGGGACTCGCCGCGGTGCTGGTCGCCAAGGCCGTGGGCTGCCGCCGGGTGATCGCCGTGGACGCGCTGACCGAGAAGCTGGAGCTGGCCAAGGAATTCGGCGCCGACGAGGCGCTCACCCCGGACGAGCTCGTGGCGCTCGAGGACAAGCCCCGCGTGGTGATCGAGGCCGCCGGGCACCCGCGGGCGTTCGAGACCGCGTTCAACGCCACCGCCGTGGGCGGGGTGACCGTCACCGTGGGCCTGCCGGCACCCGGCGCGATGTCCCAGATCGAGCCGCTGAAGATCACCGCCGAGGCCCGCCAGATCATCGGCAGCTACCTCGGCTCCGCCGTGCCGGCCGTGGACATCCCCAAGTACGAGCAGATGTGGCGGGACGGCGCGCTGCCGCTGGAGAAGCTGATCACCTCGCACATCACGCTGGAGCAGATCAACGAGGCGATGGACGAGCTGGACGCGGGGCGGGCGGTGCGGCAGGTGATCGAATTCTGAACCTCGCCGTCCGCACCTCTAACTGAGCGGCGCTACCGTGCTCGCTGCGGAAAACACCGTGGTGGGCATTGGGCGCCGCAGTTTCCAGACGATCGACATGGGCTTGGATCCTTCGTGCGATACGTAGTCGACAGGACCCAAAAACACATATGGCGAGGTGCCCGCCTCCTGCGTCGGAGATTCGCGGACGAACAGCATGATGTGGCTGTCTTGCGCGGTGTGGTGCTGATACCGCTGTCCCGCTGCGGACTCCGGAGTGGTCTGGTTCTGCGACTCCCAGTGGAAGAGCGTCTCAGAGATCGCATAGTCCTTATACATGGTGTTGGGCGAGAAGTCCTTCTCCGACTTGTGGAGCGTGACGAGAAGCGCCTCACAGCGGGATGACGGAATCCAGGACACTCCTTCGCGCACGGTGCCGGGAGTGCGTTGTCCCTCTTCCCCCATGCCCAAACCGGCCAGAAGCTCTTCCCGGGTGTAGTGCGCATGGGTTTGCAGGGGGATGTCGGCATACCCATTACCCAGCGGTCGCGGTAGGTTGCGCGCGTTGTCAGCGGTGACGTCGATGAGCTGCGTCAGCTCGTTCCGCAGGATGGCGTGGGATCGCAGCAGATGGAGACCGATTTCCAGGTCGCCCGGCCCGCCGCTTTTCGGGCCTTGCGGCCAGAAGGAGTAGTAAAGCATGCGTGCCATTCGCTGCTCCCTGAGCGGCAGAGACAATACCGGCGGTGCAGCCAATTGAAGTAGGAGCTCATAGGACCGGAGGCGGGCAGGGTCATCCACATTGAGAAATGCCTTGGCGCGCTGCAACAAAGTAAGGACTTCAACCTCCTGATCTGCGGTGGGCCACAGCACATCGGGGACCAATCCACCGGCACGACGGAGGGTGTTCCAGGTTGTCGGCCGACCATCGAACTTGTTTCTCCGGTAGATGTCCGAGGCCTCCGAGAGGGAATCCGTCAGGTACTGACGCAGGGTGTACGACTCAGGCGCCGGTTGCTGCGCTGCCAGGTCCTTAATCTCGTCAATCACCTGCCTTGTGGTTAGGCGTAGCTGCCGCTTGACGTTGTTGAGCACCACGGACTGGGCGACCGTATCGAAGACGATCTGCGTGCCAGAGGGGAGAAAGGAAAAGCCGTCTTCCAAGTCCTTGGCCAGACGCGTCCGGCTCGACCCCGTTACGGCTCGGTATTTAAGATCGAATCGGAACTCTCGGTGCTGAAACCCAATGAAGTCCAAAACGGTCAGTACCGGCTTGTCGGGAGCCAGTCGTAGACCACGTCCCAGTTGTTGCAGGAATAACGTGGAGGATTGCGTCGGTCGCAGCATGAGAATGGTATCGACTTGCGGAATATCGAGACCCTCATTGAACAGATCGACGGCAAAGACGGCGCGTACTTCTCCACGCTGCAGCGCCTTAAGCACAGACCGTCGCTCGTCGCTGGAACTCTCTCCAGACAGTGCCGCGGACGGCAGTCCGGACGCTGTGAACTTACGCGCCATGTACTCCGCATGTTTGACGGAGACGCAGAAGCCGATTGCTTTCATCCGGTGCGGATCGAGCACCTTGTCGTTGAGGGCCTGCAGGACCTTGGCCGTGCGTGCGTCATTGCCCGTGTACACGGCATCCAGTTCTTTGTCCTCGTACCGACCCCGCCGGAACTGAAGTGAAGACAGGTCGACGCCGTCTGAGACACCGAAGTAGTGGAACGGCGTCAGCAACTGCTGATCGAGGGCATCCCACAGGCGCAGTTCGCTGGCAATGCGGCCTCCAAAAAACTTCTCTGCGACGTTGACGCCGTCGCCGCGCTCTGGCGTAGCGGTGAGGCCGAGGAGTTCCTGAGGTTGGAAGTGCTCAATGATCTTGCGGTAGGTCGGAGCGTCGGCATGGTGGAACTCGTCGATGACCACCACGTCAAAGGACTCAGGCGCGAAGCGGTCCAGGCTCTTGGCATTGAGGGATTGAATCGACGCAAAGACGTGCTTGCCTCGTGCTGGCTGATAGCCGTCGACCATGAGTTCTCCGAAAGCGCCGTCACGCAGCACCGTGGCATAGGTCTGACGCGCCTGCTCGAGAATCTCTCGGCGGTGAGCCACAAAAAGCAGCGAGAGCTCGTTGAGGGCGCCTGCCTGTAGCCGACGATAGTCCAAGGCTGCGACGATGGTTTTCCCCGTGCCTGTCGCGGCGACCACGAGATTCCGGTGGCGGTCGTGAATGATACGCTCGGCCTCCAACTCCTGGAGCATTTGAGCTTGGTAGGGGTAGGGCTGGACATCCAGGTGCGCGATGGACACGTCCGAAGACATCCGCCCGCCGCCTTCAGCGAGGGCCCTCGCGAGACGCTCGCTGTCGTCGTCCGGGTTGTATTGCTCAAAGCTCTCCGACGCCCAGTAGCTTTCGAAGGTCGCCTCGAACTTTTGGAGGAGCGCCGGCGTCGCGACGGAGGAGAGGCGCACGTTCCACTCGAGGCCGTCGAGCATGGCGGCGTGCGACAGGTTCGAACTACCGACATAGGCCGTGCTGAAGCCGGTCTTGCGGTGAAACATCCACGCCTTAGCGTGGAGCCGCGTATTGCGGGTCTCGTAGCTGACACGAACTTCCGCGCCGTACTTGCGCGCCAGCGCGTTGATTGCCTTGGCATCGCTGGCACCCATGTAGACCGTGGTGAGTACCCGGAAAGGAACGCCACGGTCCTTCAAATCCTGCAGCTCCTTGTCCATGACGTGGAGCCCAGACCACTTCACAAAGGCGATCAGGAGATCCACCCGGTCGGCGCTTTCTAGCTCCTTCGCGATTTCCCGGCCCACTTGTGGCTCGTGGGGAGTGTTGGTGAGCAGTGCCGCGTCTGACAGGGGCGTTGCTGGCCTCTGCAAAGGCTTGCCGGCCTTTTGGGAGACGGCAATCAATTGGCGAGGACCTGGGGCAATGTAGAATGCTCCATCCGCTCCTTGGTCAAAAAGTTCAAGAATGCGATTCGCCTCGTCGACGCGATGCCCTGCTGGAACAGACTGCAGGTGCCTATGAATGCGATGCGCCAGGTAGCGGCTCAAGACATGGGGACTGTCCGCATCATCGACATCGTCGAGCGTCACCCTTTCGGGCGCCAACGTCGCTAGTTGCTGAGTAAGCTGCTCATCCTCGAGATGCTCGTACAAACCGGGTAAGAGTCGCTCGTTGGTAGTGGAGGGGATTGGGCGCATAGGCGCAGCCTAGATGCGATACATGGTCTGACTCCGTCGAGGACAGGCCTTCGAGTGTCGCGGCTACGGTGCCCGAACGGAATCTGGGAATTGCTCCAGTTCTGGTTTCCAGGGCCGGGTGATGTGCGTTGAGCGCTCATCCCGTAGTCGGGACGAGTCTGGGCACTTCCACCTATGCCATCCTGCAGATCGAGTCCGTAGCCAGTACGCACGGATGGCCACGCTCTAGGGCCACCGTGGAGGAATGTCCCCATAAGTGCGATCACGCACGGGGCGACACGTCACCGCTATTTGCAGTCGTAATGCGAAGATAGGAACACGCCCCCGACGGCGCCTCACCCCCCATTCTGGAGGCCCCCGATGCTTTTCGGACTTTTTTCCCGTGCCCGCACTGCTATTTCCTTATCGCCCGCTGCCGGTGGCCCGCACCGGGCGACCGCCGCCTCCGTGGTTGTGGCAGGACTGCTCCTCGCTGGTGGCGTGATGCCTGCAGAAGCCGCGGGTACCTACAGCGCCCCGTTGCGCACCGCGGTGAAGTCCCTGCCGGTGGCTGCGGAGAACAACGCCGGTTACGACCGGGATCGTCAGTTCGGGGACTGGAACGACGCGAACCGCGACTGCCAGAACACCCGGGCCGAGGTGCTGCAGAACGAGTCCAAGGTCAAAACCAGCTTCACCACCGCTAAGCGCTGCACCGTCAAGGGCGGGCGCTGGGTCACTACCTGGGACGGGCGCGTGCACACCTCAGCCACCACCGTGCAGATTGACCACACCGTCCCCGTCCACGAAGCGTGGGGCTCCGGGGCCCGGTACTGGACGAAGTCCAAGCGCGTGGCGTTCTACAACGACCTCGGGGACCACCGGGCCCTGAGCGCACAGACCTCCAAGCTCAACTCGGCCAAGCAGGCCCGCGGCCCCGAGGCCTGGATGCCGCCCAAGCACCGCTGCGCCTACATCGGGGAGTGGGTGGCAGTGAAGATCCGGTGGGGCCTCAAGGTAGACAGCGCCGAGAAGGCTGCACTGGCGCGGATTGCAGGCTCCTGCCCCAACGTCACTCTCACCGTCAGAAAAGCCTGATCGGCGAATGATGGCCGTTTCTGGGCGCCCTTCTCGCTGATTATCGGCGCGCTGGACACCTGCGTACCCAACACGGTGGAGCACCGGCGGAAGGCTGGGACGGTTCTCTTGGCCGCTTCGGCGAAGCGACCACCGCTGTATGGCATGGCCTGGAATCATGATCTCCACGACCACCCCGACCTCGAACACCCAGGAGAGCCCCATGGACGCCGTCGTCCTCGAACGCCAGCACGAGATCCAGGTCCGGCCCGTCCCCACGCTGCGCCCGGTGGGCCCAGGTGAGGTGCGCATCGGCGTGCACACCGTGGGCATCTGCGGCAGCGACATCCACTACTTCACGCACGGCCGGATCGGGCCCTACGTCGTCGAGGCCCCGATGGTCCTCGGGCATGAAGCCTCCGGCACGGTGCTGGAGGTGGGGGAGGGCGTGGACCACCTGGCCGTGGGGGACCGGGTCTGCATGGAGCCGGGCATCCCCAATCCGCGCTCGCGCGCCGCGCGGCTGGGCATGTACAACGTGGACCCGGACGTGCAGTTCTGGGCCACGCCCCCGGTGGACGGCTGCCTGCAGCCCGAGATCATCCACCCCGCCGACTTCACCTACCGGCTGCCCGAGCAGCTCTCGCTGGAGGAGGGCGCCCTGATCGAGCCCTTCGCGGTGGCGGTGCACGCGGTGACCAAGGCCGGCCTGTCGCCGGGCGACGTCGCGGTGGTGGTGGGCGCCGGCACCATCGGGGTGCTCACCGCCATCGCCGCCGCCGCGAGCGGGGCGTCCCGGGTGTACATCTCGGACGTGGCCCCGGAGAAGTTCGCCAAGATCGAGGCGTATCCGACCATCCACGCCGTGGACGTCTCCCGCCAGGACCTCCGCGAGGTGGTGCGCGAGGCCACCGACGGCTGGGGCGCGGACGTGGTCTTCGAGGCCAGCGGCAGCCCGCACGCGTTCGGCGACCTGTGGGAGATCCCCGCACCGGGCGGGACCGTGGTGCTGATCGGCATCCCGGTGGACCCGGTGCCGCTGGACGTCGCCGCCGCCCAGGCCCGGGAGCTGCGGATCGAGACCGTGTTCCGCTACGCCAACTCCTACCAGCGGGCCATCGAGCTCGCCGCGTCCCCGGCGGTGGACCTGGGCGCCCTGATCAGCGCCACGTATCCGTTCGAGGAGTCCGTGGCCGCCTTCGAGCGCGGCGCCGAGGGGCGGCCCACCGACACGAAGATCCAGATCCGGGTGGCCGGAGCCTGACCGTGGCTGCCGCCGCACGGAGCACGACGACGGAGGACCCCACCTCCCCGGTCCGGGAGCTGGTGATCCCGGACCCGTCGAGCTCCGTGCGGTGGCACGAGCACGACTGGCCCCACCCGCTGGCCCGCTGGCACTACCACCCCGAGGTGGAGGTGCACCTGATCCGGGAGTCCTCCGGGACGGTCATGGCCGGCGACTGGGCCGGGCCCTTCGGCCCCGGCCACCTCAGCATCATGGGCTCCCGCCTGCCCCACAACTGGATCTCCCACCCCAACGCGTTCTCGAGGCTGTTCGCCAAGGCCACCGGTGTGGGCTTCAACCGCACGGGCACCCGGATGCGGCTCACCGAGGCCTGCCGGCTGCTGCGCGGCACCGACCTGCCGGTCTCGGACATCTGCTACCGGGTGGGCTTCACCAACCTGTCCAACATCAACCGGCACTTCCGCGCCACCACGGGCACCACTCCGTCCCGGTACCGGCGGCTCGACGAGGTGTGAACCGAGCGGGGGCGTCGACGTCACGACTGCTCGTCGCACCGATGGCCGCGCCGCCAGACGGCACGCACCTGAAGGTCGTCATCGAGGGCCACCAGGTCGGCACGGGCCCCTGGGACCAGGCTGCCGAGGTCGTTTCGTCCGAGCAGGCGGGCCGGTGCTGCAGTCACCGCCGTGAGCGCCTCCTCGAGGGGGATGCCGACCTCGTGGACGGCGTACCGCACGGCCCGGTCCAGGGTCAGGGTGCTGCCGGCGATGGTGTCCTTGCCGGCCAGCGTCGCGCGGCCGTCGCGGACCTGTACCTGCAGCGGACCCAATCGGTACGCCCCGTCGGGTGCGCCCGCGGCCGCCATCGCGTCGGTGACCAGGACGAACCGGCCGGCTGCCTGCTCCATCGCCGTCCGCAGCACGGCCGGGTGCACGTGCACGCCGTCCGCGATCAGCTCGACCACGACCCGCTCCGACCGCAGCAGGGCCAGGGCGAGCCCGGGTTCGCGATGGTGGACGGCCCGCTCGGCGTTGAACAGATGGGTGGCCACGCTGACGCCGCTGCGGATGGCCTCGGACGCCTGGGCGTACGTCGCATCGCTGTGGCCCGCGGCGGCCACCACTCCGCGGCGGGTCAGCTCACGGACGGTGTCCAGGGCCCCGGGCCGCTCCGTGGCCAGGGTGACCATCCGCACGGCGCCCCGTCCCGCGTCGAGGACGCGTTCGACCTCGGCCCACACCGGGTCCCGCAGCAGCGTGGTGTCGTGGGCGCCGCAGTGGAGCTCCGACAACCACGGTCCCTCCAGGTGGATGCCGGCCAGCTCGTCCTCCTGGACCAGCCCGGCCAGGGACACCACCTGCTGCTCGAGCGCCTCGACCGTGTCAGTGACCAGGCTGGCCACGGAGGTGGTGGTCCCGTGCCGGCGGTGGGTGCGCAGCGCGGTCACCGCGGCGTCCGGCCCGTCGGTGTAGGCCGCGCCGCCTCCACCGTGCTGGTGCACGTCGACGAAGCCCGGCACCAGGGTGAGGCCGTCCAGGTGCTGGGCACGGTTCGGCGGAGTGCCGGCGCCTGTGCCCGTGATCCGCCCGGACGCGAACGAGATCCAGCCGGGCCGCAGGACGCCGTGGTCGTCCAGTACACGGTCCGCGGACAGGACCGCGGTGCCGTTGCTGCTCCCGGCCCGTGTCACAGGCCCTGCCAGGCGGGCTTGTTGCGGTAGGCGTCGCGGTAGTAGGCGGAGAGCTGCAGCCGGGAGGCCGCGGCCTCGTCCACGATCGCCGTGACGTGGGGGTGCAGTTGCAGGGCACTGCCCGGCCACATGGCCGTGACCGGTCCCTCCACCACCTGGTGGAGGGCCTCGGCCTTGGCACGTCCGCTGGCCAGCAGCACGAGGTGGCGTGCCTGCAGGATCGTGCCGATGCCCTGGGTGAGGCAGTGGTGTGGCACGGAGCCGATGTCGTCGCCGAAGTACCGGGCGTTGTCGCGCCGGGTCTGATCCGTGAGGGTCTTGATCCGGGTGCGCGCACCGAGGGAGGATCCGGGTTCGTTGAAGGCGATGTGGCCGTCCGAACCGACCCCGAGGATCTGCAGGTCGATGCCGCCGGCGTCCTGGATGGACCGTTCGTAGTCGGCGCACGCCCCGGGCAGGTCCGCGGCGAGGCCGTCCGGCCCCTGCACCCGCTCGCTGCGCAGATCGGTCGGCGTGACCACCTCGGTCTCGATCACGGTGCGGTATCGCTGCGGATGGTCCGCCGGGAGGCCGACGTACTCGTCCAGCAGGAACCCGCGGCACTGCGCGAGGGAGAGTTCATCGGTGGCGACCCGCCGGGCCAGTTCCCGGTACAGCTCCGACGGGCTGGACCCGGTGGCCAGGCCCAGTACCGCGTCCGGCTTCCTCTGCACGAGCGCACTGATGGCGTCGGCGGACACTTCTCCGACCGCGGCGGCGTCCGACACGATGACGACTTCCATAACGTTTCCCCTCACATGCTGCTTCGACGGACGCGCCCGGGTCAGTCCCGGGTTCCCACGGTGCTGGTCTCCGCCTGGGGGTTCGACGCGGCCTCACGTCCGTGGCGCAGCGACAGGAGTCCGCCGACGACCAGGCAGACGATCACGCCCGCCAGCGGGTACCACTGCCAGGCGAGCAGGACGTGCGGGACACCGTCCACGGCGAGCACCCACTTCTCCAGCACGAACAGGGTCATGGTCGTCGCCGCCGCGCAGACGAAGGCCACGTTGGCGTCCAGGGCACGGGCCCGCTTGTTGACCAGGCCGAGCACGAACGAACCGAGCAGAGCCCCGTAGGTGATGCCGGCGATCCCGAGCGCCAGGACCACGATGCTGCCCGAGTCGTCCTTGAAGAACGCCGCGGGAGCGATGAAGGCCAGGCCCCAGCCGACGGTGGCCCAGCGGCCGACCCGGAGTCCCTCACGGTCGGTGAGCGGGGTCTTCTTGAGCTGGGCGTAGACGTCGGTGACGGTGGAGGACGACAGCGCGCTGAGCGAGGACGACAGGGTGCTCATGGCGGCGGCGAGGATGGCGGCCAGGAGCAGGCCAGAGACCCCGGCCGGAAGGCCCTCCACGATGAACCTCGGGAACACCTCGTCGTTGCGGGTCAGGCCCAGCTGCTCGGGCGACTGCTGGTCGAAGAAGCCCCACAGCGCCAGGCCGACCGCCAGGAAGACGGCGAACTGGAAGAAGACCACCACCCCGGAGACGATGATCGCCTTCTGGGCCTCCGCCTTGCTGCGGCAGGCCAGCAACCGCTGCACGATGATCTGGTCGGCGCCGTGCGAGGCCATCGAGAAGATGGCGCCCCCGATGACCGACGGGATGAAGGTGGAGGCGTCGGTGAAGGGGTTGCCGGAGAGGACGAACATCTGGAGCTTGTCGGCGCCGGCCGCGTCACGGAGCCAGGTGAGCCCCATGCCGCTGGTGATCACGGCGATGGTGAGCAGGCCGCCGAACACGTACAGCAGCATCTGGACCACGTCGACCCAGACGACGGCGCGGATCCCGCCGATGAACGTGTAGGCGATCGTCACCACCGACAGGACCACGATGATCGTGAAGTAGCTGGTGTCGAGGCCGATGCCGTCGAAGATCAGCTTGAGCGGGATCGCGGCGGCCAGCACCCGGATCCCGTCCGCCAGGAGACGGGTGAACAGGAACGTGATGCCGGCGGTGGTCTGGGTGCTGCGGCCGAATCGTTTGCCCAGGTAGGCGTAGGCGGTGACCATCTCCCCGTCGTAGTAGCGCGGCAGCATCAGGTACGCCACCAGGATCCGGCCGAGCAGGTAGCCGAGGGCGACCTGGAGGAACGACACGTTGCCCAGGTAGCTCATCACCGGGATGCCGACCACGGTCAGCGCACTGGTCTCGGTGGCGACGATGGAGAGGCAGACGGCCCACCAGGGCAGGTTGCGCCCGCCCAGGAAGTAGTCGCTCAGGCCTTTCTGCTTGCCACTGAGCTTGAGTCCCAGGGCGGCGGTCGCGACCAGATAGAGGGCGATGACGGCCAGGTCCAGTACGTGCAGCATCACAGGTCTCCTTCGACTGATGTGGAGGGCTCGGGCCGAGTGGTCACCCGGAGTCGGTGGGGCAGGTGGGGCCGCGGTTCCGGCAGGATCAGCGGCCGTCTTCCCGGGGTGAGGCGACCGGCAGGTGTGGCACGGGACGCGCCCGTGCAGCTGGCCACGGTGGCGGGCAGGCCGTGCCAGGTGAGCCAGCCGAGCAGTGCCATCAGGGCGGCTTCCTTGGCGTCCCCGGGCAGGCCCGTGCTGTCGATCGGCTCCAGGACGACGCCGTCCCCCAGCGCTCGCCGCAGCTCGGTCATGAGCGCCGGGTTGTGGGTGCCTCCGCCCGAGACCACGGCACGGGTGACGCCGTGCCGGTGGCACTCCGCGGCCACCGTGAGCGCGGTCAGTCGCGTCACCGTGGCGATGACGTCGTGCGGGTCGAGGCCGGGACGGCTCGCCAGGGCGCGGTCGAGGTGCCCGGCGTGGAAGAGCTCCTTCCCGGTGGACTTGGGTGCGGGCTGTCGGTAGTAGGGCTCCGCAAGCAGGTCTTCGAGGAGCGGCTCGACGACGCGTCCCCGGCCGGCCAGGGCCCCGTCGCGGTCGATGCCGCGTGGGTCCCCGGTGATGCGCCGGGCCATGACGTCGATCAGTGCGTTGGCCGGGCCGGTGTCGTAGGCCACCGGGGGCGAACCGGGAGACAGGACCGTGATGTTGGCGATCCCACCGAGGTTCACCGCCGCGGTGGCTTCCGAGGCGTCCGCGAACAGCAGGGAGTCGAGCATGCTGGCCAGTGGGGCTCCCTGGCCGCCGGCGGCGACGTCACGGGCGCGCACGTCGGAGAGCACCGGGCACCCGGTGCGCTCCGCGATCCAGGCCGGCTGCCCGACCTGCAGGGTCCCCCGCACCACCCCGTCGGACAGGAGGTGCTGGACGGTCTGGCCGTGGGAGACGACCAGGTCGCAGTCGACCCGGTTGGCGTCGAGGATCCCCTGCACGGCGTCGGCGCTGAGGACGCCGAGCCGGCTGTCGACGTCGGCCACCAGGCTCAGGGGCACGGAGCCCAGCTCGAGCAGGCGCAGCAGGTCGCGGCCGAGGTCGGAGGGAAAGGGGACCTCGCCGTGGTCGAGCAGGTCCATGACCAGCTCGTCCCCGTCCTCCCCGCGGATCACGGAGAAGTCCACCAGTGCGACGTCCAGGGCGTCGGCGGAGGTCCCGGTCATCAGCCCGGTCACGATCATGACTGCTCACCCACCACGTGGCCCAGGTGCCCGCGGGCCGCCTCCAGGCGCGCCGCGGCCTCTGCGGCGGGCACCTGGAGCAGCAGGGCGGCGATCGCCGTCTTCGCGTGCCCGGACGCCTCGGCCAGGGCCCGGTCCGCTGCCTCGGACGACGCGCCGGTTGCCTCGACGACGATGCGGCGGGCCCGCTCCCGCAGCTTCTCGTTGGTGGCCACGACGTCGACCATCAGGGTGCCGTGCACCTTGCCCAGCTCGATCATCGTGATGGTCGAGAGCATGTTCAGCACCCGCTTCTGCGCCGTGCCGGCCTTGAGCCGGGTGGACCCGGTCACGAACTCCGGGCCGGTCAGCGTTTCGATCGGCTGGTCCACGGCCTCCGCGAGAGCCGTGCGGGCGTTGTTCGTGAGGCCCGCGGTGAACGCGCCCGCGGCACGGGCGGCCTCCATCCCGCCCAGCACATAGGGCGTCCGGCCCGAGGCGCTGATCCCGACCACCACGTCGTCCGGGCCGACGCGGGCCGCCCGGACGTCGCGGGCGCCGGCGTCACGGTCGTCCTCGGCGCCCTCGGCCGCCCGGGTGAGGGCGTCGTGCCCACCGGCGATGAGCGCGCGGACGACATCGGGGCCGACCCCGAAGGTCGGCAGGCACTCCGCGGCGTCCAGGACCGCGAGCCGGCCAGGGGTTCCCGCGCCCTGGTAGACCAGCCGTCCACCCGCACGCAGCCTCGACACGATGACTGTCAGGGCGGCGGTGATCTGTTCGGCGGCGGCCTCGACCGCCTCCGAGACGATGCGGTCGTTGGCGAGCTGGGCGGCCACCAGGTCAGCCGTCCCGAGCTCCTCCAGTCGCACCCCGGGTCGGGACGTCTCGGTGTCCAAGGCGGCCAGGTCTTCTCGGGGCCGTGGCGTGGGTGTCATCTCACGTCTCCTTCGTCGTGCCCGCAGGAAAGCATCCGGCGGTGCGGCAGGTCGGGGTCGGCGGCGATCAGATAGCCACCGCTGAGGGCATCGCCGTCGGCCGGCCGGCGGCTGATCCCAGGCAGCATCTGGTCCAGGTGCCGATCGAGGGGGTCGGTCAGCACCGGTCCGGCGTTCAGGAGCCCACCCGTCGTGGCGAGCTGCACCGGAGGGTCCAGGTGCGCGATGCGGACGGCTGCGGCCACCGACAGCGCGAGCTCGCGGGCCGCCTCGTCGCAGATCTTCTGAGACGCGTCGTCCCCGGACCGGGCCGCGGCGAACACGTCGCGGGCGAACGATGCGACCACGCGCGCGGGGTTTTCCGAGGCGTGCACCGTACGGGGCACCCGGCGCGGATCGCCCCATCGGGCGACTGTGCGGTCGAGCAGGACAGGGCTGCCGCCCCGGCCGTCGGCCTGTCGCAGCGCCTCGTCCAGCCCGGCGCGTCCGATGGCGTAGCCGCTGCCGGCGTCCCCGAGCAGGTAACCCCATCCGTCGACGAGGCTGTACGTGCCGTCGGCGGTCACGGCCAGGACGCTGACGCCGGTGCCCGCGGCGAGGACCACCCCCGCCTGCCCGGAGAGTGCGCCCGCGTGCGAGGTGATGGCGTCGCTCGTCACGATGACCTCCGCGCCGGGATACCGCGCGGCGAGCCCGGCTCGCAACAGGGGCGCGTGCTCGGCGGCGCTCAGGAGTCCTGCCAGGCCGGCCACCACCGTGTCCACAGGGCGTCCAGGGCAGGGGTGCGAGCTGCCTGATGCATCGGTGGCCTGTGCCATCCGCGACAGCGCCTGGTCGACGCCGCCCGGGTCGGCGATTCCTGACGCCCCGGGGGCCTCGCCGTGCCCGACCCGGTCGCCGTCGACCCACAGGCCCATCCGGCAGCCGGTCTTCCCGGCGTCGAAGACCAGCACGGTGCTCATCCGGTGGTCTCCTGCACGGGCGCAGCGGTCCGAGGCACCGTGAGCTCGGTGCGGATCTGGTACCGGTCGCCGCGGTAGATCGACCGCACGAACTCCACCACCGTGCCGTCCGCCGCCCACGAGGTCCGCTCGAACAGCAGCGCCGGTGAGTGGAGCGGAACACCCAGTTCTCGTGACTCCTCCTCGTCGGTCACCGTGGGCTGGATGGTCTGCACCCCGCGCGCGATGACTACGCCGTACCGCAGCCTCAGCAGTTCGTAGTAGGAGGCGTCCTCGAGATCGTCGACCGTCAGGCCGGGTACGACCGACTCCGGGACGTACAGCGTCTCGATGGACATCGGCTCCTCGTCGGCCAGCCGCAATCGGGTGGCGTGTACGACGTCGGCCGACGGCGAGACCTCCAGGCGTCGGCCGATCCGAGCCCCCGCCGCGCGGCGCTCGAAGGCCAGCATCCGGCTTCCCGGGCGCAGCCCCCGGGACAGCATGTCCTGTGTGAACGAGGTCGCGGCCAGTGCCGTGTCGAGCTTGGGGCCGACCGCGAAGACACCGGACCCCGGTCGCCGGCGCACCAGTCCGCCGGCCACCAGTTCGTCCGTGGCCCGGCGCAACGTCATCCGCGACACCCCCAGCTCCTGGGCCAGGTCGCGTTCGGTCGGCAGCTGTTCGCCGGCCGCCATGGAGTCGAGACGGTCCAACAGGTGGTCGCGGATCATGTGGTACTTGGTCACACCAGCCATTGAGCCAGCATCAGCCTCAAATAACAAGACCTTTGGTCTAAAAATATGGCCCACTGGTCGAGAAACATGACTGGACACTGTCGCTCATGAGGCCGTGGAGCGGCGCTCCTGCCGGCGGACCTGGTTCGGTGCGCCAGGTCCTCCGCGCCGGTGCGAGGATGGTCCGCATGTACTGGCGTCCGCGGAACCCGAACCGCTCGACCGACCGGCCGGGCCCGCGCCGGCTGCCCCGGCGGCTCGTGCAGCTCTACGCCGGCCTGGTGCTCTACGGCATCACCATGGCGCTGTTCGTGCGGGCGGAGCTCGGCGTCATCCCGTGGGACGTGCTCCACCAGGGGCTCTCCCGGCAGCTCGGGGTGAGCATGGGCACGGTCGTCATCGCCGTGAGCCTGCTGCTGCTCCTGCTGTGGATCCCGCTGCGCGAACGGCCCGGCATCGGCACCGTCAGCAACGCGGTGGTGGTGGGGCTGGTGCTCGACGCGACCCTGGCGGTGCTGCCCCCGGTCGAGTCGCTGCCGCTGCGGGTGTTGTTCGTGCTCGCCGGCGTGCTCCTCAACGCCGTGGCGACCGCCGCCTACATCGGCGTGCACCTGGGGCCCGGCCCGCGGGACGGACTGATGACCGGCCTGGTGCGGCGCACCGGAGGATCGGTGCTGATCGTGCGCACCTCGATCGAGGTGACCGTGGTGCTCGCCGGGTGGCTGCTCGGCGGCACCGTGGGCCTGGCCACGGTGCTCTACGCGCTGGCCATCGGACCGCTGGTCCAGGTGCTGATGCCCCGGATGAGCGTCCAGCTGGGCCGCTGACGTCGCCGCCCGAGTCGCAGGGACCGCGGCCCCTGTCGGTGCCGCGGTCCGGGGCGCCGGACCTACGGTGCCGAACGGACGATCCCCGCAAAGGGTGGCGGAGGATCGCCGTGGGGAACAGAATGGCCCTGCCGCCGGGGAACTGCCCCGGCCGCGCCTCGTCCGTGGGGGAACGGAGACGCACCATGCACCCAGGAACTCGATCACTCGCGCGCCGCAGCCCGTGGCCTGCCCGCCGGGGGCGCCTCACAGGGGCTCTCCTGGCGCTGCTCCTCGCACTGGCTGGTTCCGGCGCGGCCACCGCGGCGCCGTCCTCCGCCGTCGAGGCCACCGATCCGGCGGTCATCCGCCTCCAGGCTGATCTGCAGGTCCTGGCCGCCCAGGTGCCGGGGGAGCTGGGGCTCGTGCTCCTCGACCCGGCCGGTGCGGAGGTGGTGTCCCGCAACCCGGACCGCTCCTTCACCAGCGCCAGCCTGTACAAGCTCTTCCTGGCCCATGCGGTCCTCGACCGGGTGGACCAGGGCCAGATCGCGCTGACGGACACCGTGCCGGGCACGACCTTCACGGTCCGGGAGGCCGTGGAGCGGATGATCACCTGGTCGGACAACGTCTCCGGCGCCGCCCTCGGGCGATGGCTGGGGTGGCACGAGGTCCAGGCGTTCGCCCAGGGGCAGAGCTTCGAGTCCACGACCTACGACCCCGACACCGGGGTGGCGGGGACCGTGGCCATGACCACCACGCCGGACGACGTCGCCGACTTCCTCGACCGGCTGCGGACGGGCGAGCTGCTCGCCGAGCCGTCGACCACCCTGCTGCTCGGCTTCCTCACGGCCCAGGAGCTGGACTACGCCCTGTCCACGGGACTGTCCCCGGACGTGGAGTTCGCGCACAAGACCGGCCTGCTGATCCAGGTCTCGCACGACGCCGGGCTCGTCCGGCTGAACGGCAAGGAGTACGTGGTGGCCGTGCTGACGGACGGCTGGTCCGGCTACGACGACGCCAGGCCCTGGTTCCGGACGGCCGGGCAGGCGATCGACGCCTACGTGCACGCGGCCACGGTCTGACCTGTCCCCGTCCGGCGCTCGCCGGATGCGGCGGCGCTCGACCGGCACCCCGGCCCGTCGCCGGGCCGGGTGGGCGTGACCGCAGGCCCGCCCGCGACAGCCGGGGCGGTCTCAGCCGCGACGGATCCTGGGCGCCGGGGTGGTGCCGCAGGTCGCCGCCCGGAGCGCCGACGGCAGGACGCGGTCCGGCTGCAGGATCTGCTGCGGGCCCCCGGCGCGCAGCCACTCCCGCAGGGCGTGGAACCGGCGGTGGTCCTCCAGGCCGCTGAACCACGCGAGCGGGCCGATCTGATCGTTGGGGCCGTCGCGGCGGGCCACGGCGGCCACGCAGGCCAGTTCGCACCGTCCCAGGCAGGGTGAGTTGATGAGCACGGCCCCGGGGGTGGCCCTGATGGTCGAAACGATCTGCTGCTCGTGGTCCTCTCCGTCGGCCAGGCGGCGCAGGCCTGCGCAGCGGGATCCGGTGCACCAGGCGAGCACCGGTCCGCTGGCGTCGGCCGGGGTCCTGTTCTTCAGCGCCCTCCGGGGGCGGGCTGTGCGGCGTGACATGGGTGGCTCCTTCCGAGGCCGTGGCGGCCGGTGGTCACCTGGTGGGCGCCCGTCGTCGTGGTCCGGCTGACGGGCGCCCCTGTCAGGAACGCGTCGGCTCAGTGGTCGTGACCCTCGTGGGCGTCCCCTGCGTGGTCGTGGTCCTCGTGCCCGACCTCCGCGGTGGCGGGGGACTCGGGCTCGCCGTCGACCACGGCGATCTCGGTGGGCGTCTCGGGCAGGTCGAAGCTGTCCACCACGGTGCCGGCGGCGATGTCCACCACGTGCAGCTTCTGCGCCGCGGCGTCGGTGACGTAGGCGCGGTCCCCGGCGACCTTGACGGCCGGGCCGGGCTCCTGCCACTCCTCGGGCTCCTCCCAGGGCTCGACGACGGCGACCTCGTGCAGCACGTCCCCGGTGTCGGCGTCGAGGATGTTCAGCTGCCCGTCGTAGGTGAGCACGAGGGCCTCGCCCTCGGGCCCGCGGGCCAGGGAGCGGAACCAGTAGGCCGAGCCGACGTCGACCGTGCGGATCTCATCGGTGCGGGTGTCGATCAGCCCGATCCGGGTGGGGCGCTCCTGCTCGGCGTCCGCGTCGGTCTTGTAGTCGGCCAGCACGACCGGGGAGCCGTGGGAGCCGAACTGGTTGCCCGAGCGCTGGTAGTCCTCCTGGACGGCGACCTTGTGGAAGGCGCCGTCGCGGTAGACCACCGGGCCGTTCTCGCAGCCCAGGGAGATCACGTCGCCCTGCGCGGTGGGGGCGGCCGCGGCCTCGCCGTGCACCCCGGGGCAGTCGGTGGTCTCGGCCACGACCTCGCCCGCGGGCGTCACGACCTGGACGGTGTCGCGGCTCTCCTCGGTGCCCTGGGTGAGCAGCAGGTTCCCGTCCGTCAGCGGTACGGCCACGCCGTGGTGGGCCGCCTCGGTGGCGTGGCGCTCCACCTCGCCGTCCTCCACGGAGCCGTCGGAGAAGGCGGTGGAGTCCAGGACCTGGATGGCTCCGCTGCCGTCGGCGAACAGCGCGGTCTTCCCCTCGTGCACCACCACGTGCGCGGCCTCGGGGGCCTCGAGGGTGGTGTCCGTGAGGGCGGGGGCCTGCTCGTAGTAGTGGGAGTGGCCGCCGTGGGCCTGGTCGATCAGCCCGGTGTCGAAGAGCCGGAAGACGTCGCTGTCGCTGACCAGCACGTGCCGGCCGTCCCCGGCGTTGTTCAGCCGCAGGAAGCCCTCGTGCTCGGTGGTCCCGAGGATCTCCCCGGACTCGGCGTCGAGGGTCATCAGGCCGCCGTCGTAGCTCAGCACCACGCGGGGCGTGAGGGAGGCGACCTCCTGGCGTTCCGCCGAACCGCCCGAGGCGGACGGGGAGCTCGAGGCCTCGGCCGGGGTCGTCGCGGCGGCGGAGTTCTCGGCGGCGGGCTCGGCCTCGGCCGTGCCGGGGGAGCAGGCGGACAGCGCCAGCGCGGCGACGACGAGTCCGGAGAAGGTCAGGGTGCGGGACGATGTGTGCATGCTCGAACCATAGACGAGAATGATACCCATTCTCAATAAACATCGACGACGGATCGAGGCCGGTCGGCGTGCCGTTGTAAACTGCGAATGATAATCATTACTGTGAGACAGTTGACGAGTGCGACCCGAGGAGAGAGCGTGCGCAGTGCCGCCCGTGTGGAGGTGGGGGACCTCGAGGTCTCCGTGGCCGGACAGCCGTTGCTGCACCGAGTGGACCTCCGGGTGCAGCCCGGGCAGCGGGTGGCCCTGCTCGGGGCCTCGGGCTCGGGCAAGTCCCTGACGGTGCTGGCGCTGCTGGGACTGCTGGGGCCCCAGTTCCGCGTGCAGGGCACGCTGCGGGTCGACGGCCGTGAGCTGCCCTGGCGCCAGGCGCCGGGCCGGCGCCCCGGCATGGCGGCGGTCTTCCAGGACTCCCAGGCCGCGCTGAACCCCGTGGTGCGCCTGGACCGGCAGCTGCTGCCCGCCGTGGCCCGCCGCCGCCGGACCGGTGCGGCGGAGGCCGGCCGGGTCGTGGCGGAGCTGCTCCGCGAGGTCGGCTTCGAGGACCCCGAGCGGATCCTGCACGCCCATCCCTCCCAGCTCTCGGGCGGGCAGCGGCAGCGCGTGTGCCTGGCCCTGGCCATGGCCGCGTCACCGGACCTGCTGGTGGCCGACGAACCCACCACGGCCCTGGACATGATCAGTCAGCGCCAGGTCGTCGAGGCCCTGCGCCGCTGCACGGGGCCGGGGCGCAGCGCGCTGCTGTTCATCACCCACGACCTCGCGGTCGCCGCCGACCTCTGCGACGCGGTCGTGGTCCTGGAGCAGGGGCGGGTCGTGGAGGCCGGCCCGATGCAGCAGGTGCTCCGATCGCCCCGGGCGGCGTTCACCGCGGCCCTGGTCGCGGCCGCCCGCGCCGGCCTCCGGCCCGCCGCGGCCCCGCAGGAGCGGAACCTCCGCCCCGGTCTCCGACCCGTCGTGGCCCCGCAGGAGCCAGAACTCCGCACCGGCTCCCGGCCCGTCGCCGCACCGCTGGGCGCGGCCTCGTGACCCGGCCGGCAGGGCCGACGACGCTGCGCGGCACCGGACTCACCCGGACCTACCGGACCCGCTCCGGGGAGGTGACCGCGGTGTCCGGGGTCGACCTCGAGGTGCGCGAGGGCGAGGCGCTGGGCGTGGTGGGCCCCTCCGGATCGGGCAAGTCCACGCTGCTGTCCCTGCTCCTGGCCGTGGAGCGCCCGGACCGGGGTGAGGTCCTCTTCGACGACATGCCCCTGATCGGCCGGCAACGGATCCGGCGGGCCCGGCAGGCCGTGCAGTACGTTCCGCAGGATCCGGCGTCGAGCCTCGATCCGCGGCGCAGCGTCGAGCGCCAGCTGCTCGAACCGCTCCGGCGCTTCCGCGTCCCCGGCGACCACCAGCGCCTGGTCCGGGACGCCCTGGAGCAGGTCGGCCTCGGCGCCGAGCACCTGGACAGACGCGCCCACGAACTCTCCGGCGGCCAGGCCCAGCGCGTGGCCATCGCCCGGGCGCTGGTGACCCGCCCCCGGATCCTGCTGGCCGACGAGGCGGTCAGCGGCCTCGACCTGCCGCTGCGCAACCAGGTGCTGGAGCTGCTGCAGGACCAGCACGTCCGCAGAGGTCTGGGGCTGCTGTTCATCTCCCACGACCTCACCGCGGTCCGTTCCCTGTGCGAGCGCGCCCTGGTGCTCGACCGCGGACGGGTGGTGGAGGAGAGCCCGGCCGGCCGGCTCCTCGAGAGCCCCCGGCACCCGATCACCCAGGAGCTGGTGGACGCCGTCCCGCGGCTGCCCGCCTGAGCCCCCGTGCCCTGCCGGCCGTCACCTCGTGGGTCCCGCTGACCCCGCTCGCCCTGCTCCTCGCCGCCGCCCCGCCGCGGGTCCTGCCCGCGCTCCGCGCCCCTCAGCTGTCCGCTTCCCCGACCACCGCACGATCCACCGACCACCACGCCGAAAGGGCTTCCTGATGCCTCCTCGCTCCTCCGTTCCCACCCCCTGCCCCTCCCGCCGGGCCACCGGTCTCGGGCTGGCCGCCGTGAGCCTGCTGCTGCTCACCGGCTGCTTCGCCGATGGCTCCGG
The DNA here is from genome assembly GCF_029524215.1 of Kocuria oceani. Classification (NCBI taxonomy): domain Bacteria; kingdom Bacillati; phylum Actinomycetota; class Actinomycetes; order Micrococcales; family Micrococcaceae; genus Kocuria; species Kocuria oceani. Next base: position 134,700 of record NZ_JARAMH010000011.1, read on the forward strand.
CGGGTCGTCCGCGGAGGGTGCCGGTGCCTCCTCCGACGCCCGGGTCGCACTCGCCATGCTCCAGCCGCCGCGCTCGGGGCTGTCCCCGCTCAGCGACGACGCGTTCAAGCTCTCCCGCTGGTCCACCGCCGAGACCCTGGTCCGGCTGGACGAGGCCGGGGACGCCCAGCCGATGCTGGCCACCGCGTGGGAGCAGGTCGACGACACCACCTGGTCCTTCACGATCCGCGACGGGGTCACCTTCCACGACGGCACCGAGCTCACCGCCGAGAACGTCGCCGCCTCCCTGGACCGGGCCGTGACGGCCGAGCCGGCCCCGCGCATTCTCGACGGGGTGGAGATGTCCGTGGCGGCGGAGGGCGACACCGTGCGGGTCACCACCGCCGAGACCGACCCGCTGGTCCCGCAGCGCCTGTCCAGCCCGCAGCTGTCCGTCCTCGCCCCGGCCGCCTACGAAGGGACCGCGGTGGACCCGGTGGGCCACGGCACCGGGCCGTTCGAGCTCACCGCGGTCGACGGCACCTCCGGCGCCACCCTGGAGCGCTACGAGGACCACTGGGACGGCGCCGCGGCCGCGGCCGGCATCGACGTGTCCTTCGTGCCCGACGGCACCGCCCGGGCGGCCGCGTTGCGCACCGGGGAGGCCGACGTCGTCGAGGCCGTGCCGGTGGGCCAGGCCGCCCAGGTCGAGGAGGACCTCCTGGAGGAGGTGCCGATGCCGCGCACGAACACCCTGTACCTCAATACCGAGGACGGCCCGTTCGCCGATCCCGCCCTGCGGGCGGCGGCGCGGGAGGCCCTCGACCCGCAGGGCGTCGTGGACGGGGTCTACGAGGGCCGGGCCGACGTGGCCGCCGGCCTGCTCGGCCCCGCGCTTCCCTACGCGGCGGCCGGCCGGGACACCGACGAGTACCGGCAGGTCCTGGAGGGCCGGGCGCAGGCCGCGGACCCGCAGGGCCGGAGGATCACCATCGGCACCTTCACCGACCGGGCCGAGCTGCCCGAGGTGGCCGTCCAGCTCCAGCAGCAGCTGAAGGCGGCCGGGTTCGAGGTCGAGCTGGAGGTGCGCGAGTACCAGTACATCGAGACCGACGCCCTGGACGGGGCCTTCGACGCCTTCATCCTCTCGCGGGCCACGGTGCTCGACTCGGGCGACCCGGTGGCCTACATGGTCAGCGACTTCGGCTGCGAGGGCTCGTTCAACATCTCCCAGTTCTGCTCCGAGACCGTCGACGACGCCCTCGCCGCGGCCGAGCGGACCGCGCCGGGTGAGGAGCGCCAGCGGGCGATCATGGCCGCCGAGGCGGCGATCCTCGCCGAGGACGCCGCGATCCCCATGCTCCACGAGCGGGTCATCCAGGGCGAGCAGAGCGGCGTGGCGGGCGCGGTGCGCGACCCGCGCGAACGCGAGCTGATCACCGCCGAGACCACCGTCGCCGAGTGAGCCGACGGGGATGGGCGGCGGCCCTGCTCTCCCGCGCGGCGGCCTTCGCCGCCGTGGTCGTGCTGATCGGCGCCCTGCCGTGGCTGTCGGGCAACAGCCCGGAGTACACGGTCCTGCGCGCCCGCTACGCCGACCGGCCGGCCACCCCCGAGGTGCTCGCCCAGATCCGCACCGAGCTGGGCCTGGACGGTGGCCCGGTGGCCGTCTTCGCCGACTGGGCCTCCGGAGTGCTCACCGGGGACTTCGGGACCTCCTGGATCAGCGGCCGCCCGGTCCTGCCCGGGGTCCTGGACGCCCTCGGCGTCTCCCTGACCCTGATGGGCGCCGCGCTGGCCGTCGCGCTGGTCGTGGCCGCTCTGGCGTGCGTCCCCACCGTGGTGAACGGGCTGGCCGGGCGCCCCTCCCGCGGGGCCGGGGCGGCGGCGGCCGCGCTGACCGCGCTGCCGGAGTTCCTGCTGGCCTCCGTGCTGCTGGTCGTCGTGGCGGTGTGGTGGGGCTGGCTGCCGCCCTACGGGTGGGCCGGCCCCGAGCACGTGGTGCTGCCGGCCCTGGCCCTGGGCCTGCCGGCGGGCGGGCTGATCGGGCGGCTGCTCAGCACCGCCCTGGCCGGAGCCTTCACCGAGCGCTGGGTGCACACCTGGGCCGTGGCCGGGCACTCCCGGGCCCGGATCGCCGCGGCCGCCGCGCGCCGGGCGCTGCCCGGGGTGATCGGGCAGATCGCCCTCGTCGTCGTCGGGCTCACCGGCGGCGCCGTGCCGGTCGAGGAGGTCTTCGCGATCCCCGGTCTGGGCCGGACCCTGCTTGGGGCCGCCGCCTCCCAGGACATCCCCGCCCTGCAGGCCGGGGTCCTGCTGCTGCTCGTCCTCGCCGCGGTCCTGGGCGCCCTGGCCGCCCTGATCCGCCGGTCGCTGCTGGGCCCGGCCGCCCGGTCCGGGGACCTGCCCGTCCCCGGGCCCCCGGCGGGCCGGGGGCGGTCGTGGTGGGTGGTCCCGCTCGTCTCGGGGGCCCTGCTGCTGACCCTGGTCGTGGCCGGGCTGTTCCGGGACCCCTACACCTCCGCCCACGCCCGGCTCGAGGCGCCCTCCTGGGCGCTGCCGCTGGGGGCCGACGCCTCCGGGCGGGACGTGCTGGCCCGGGTGGGCCACGGTGCCCTGGACACCCTGGGCCTGGCCCTGCTCGTGGTCGCCGCCTGCCTGGTCATCGGCCTCGTCGTCGGAACGGCCGGGGTGTGGTCCACCGGCCCGGTGGAGGTCACCAACGCGGCGCCGCCGATCATCGCCGGCATTCTCGTCGTGGCGGTGGCCGGCCCCTCGGCGGCCGGAGCCGCCCTGGCCGTCACCCTGGTCAGCTGGGCGCCCTTGGCCGCCCACACCGCCGCCCTCGTCGCCGAGATCTCGGCCCGGCCCTACGTCCGGGTGCTGCCCCTGCTCGGCGCGGGCCGGGCCCGCATCCTGGCCGGCACCGTCCTGCCCACCCTGCTGCCGGAGGTGACCCGGCACGCGATCCTGCGCCTGCCCGGCACCGCCCTGGCCATCGCCGGCCTCGGCTTCCTCGGCCTGGGGCAGCAGCCGCCGGCCCCGGAGTGGGGGCTGCTGCTGGCCGAGGGCATCGGCTACGTCGAGCGCGCCCCCTGGACGGTACTCGGTCCCGCCGCCGCCCTGGTGCTCGCCTCCGTGCTGGCCGTCTCCCTCTCCAGCGCCGACGTCGCGAGACGGGCGACCCATGACGGGGTGGGAACCGCCGCCACGGTTCCCGATCCGGACCCCGGCCGGGAGCTCGTGGGTTCCGCCGCGCCGGCGGGGTCGTCGGGCGGCTGAGCGCACCGGGGCCGCCGTGCCTGGGGGCACGGTGCCGGGCCTGCCGGTGCGTGCGGTGGGTCCGGCGTCCTGACGGCCGGCACCGGCGGCTCACGACGGGCGGGCTCACCGGGTCGCGGCATCCCGCCGACGACGAACGGCCGCTGCCGGACCGAGGTCCGGCAGCGGCCGTTCGTCGTCGTGAGGTTCCCCGGCTCAGCCCTGACGGGCCTTCATCCGCGGGTTCTTCTTGTTGATCACGAAGGTGCGGCCGCGGCGGCGGACCACCTGGGCGCCGGGGACCTTCTTCAGGGCGCGCAGCGAGTTGCGTACTTTCATTCGTTCCTCCTGGTGGTGCTGGTGGTGGTGCTGGTGGTCGGTCCGGTGGCGGGGTCCGGCACGGGCCCCTCGCGGTCAGTTCGGCGAGCTGATGCCGAACGGGTCGGTCAGTCCGGTGATCCCGGACCGCAGCTCCTCCTCCGTGAGCTGGCACGCGGTGAGCAGCGCGGTCATCTCGGCCGCGTCCAGGTCCGCGCCGGTGGCGGCCAGCACCGTGGCGTGCTCGGCTGGGCCGGCCGGCACCAGGTCCGCGCCGGCAGCGTCCGTGCCGGCCCCGTGCGCATCACGGAACCCGGGCCGGGGCTCCACCGGCCACGGCCCGGCGTTCTCCAGCCAGACCCGCGGACCGATCCCCTGGACGAGGATGCGGTGCTCCGGGACCACCGCCAGGCAGACGTGCCCGCGCAGCCAGCAGCAGCCCGCGGCCAGGGCGGACAGCGCGTGCCGGAAGCGCTCCGGGTGCAGCGGGCGCTCCACCCGGTGCACCACGGTGCTGAACGGTGAGGACGGCGCGCCCCGGGGCGGTTCCAGGCATCCGGAGGCAGCGCGGTGCAGGGCCTCGGCGGGACGGTGCCGTCCCGGGCGGACCTCCGCACCGTGCTCGACGACGTCCGCGTGCCGGGCCAGCTCCCGCAGCAGCTGGACGCCGCGGGCGCGCTGCTCGGCGTCGACGGGCACCAGGTCGGGGTCCGCCAGCAGCACCGTGTCGGCGAAGGCCAGCTCCTCGACGAGGAACTCCCCGCAGGTGCGCTCGTCCCCGTCCACGGCGGTGCAGCCAGCCTCCGCGAGGGTCTGTCCGTCCCAGATCCGGTCCTCCACCGCGGCCGGGGAGCAGGCGAGCACCGCCGACTCCACGACCGGCGGCCGGTCCAGCAGGTGCTGCAGGGCGCGGGTCGCCGTGGCGGCCGGCACCCCCGGCGACAGGCCCACGACCACGTGCTCCGCCCCGGCCTCCTGCAGGCGCGCGAGGGCCGGGACGAGGTCGAGGCGGACGGCGCAGCTGGGGCAGCCGTGCTCCAGCGGGGTCGTCTCCCGCTGGGCGGCGAAGCCCGGCCGGAGCGTCCGGCGGACCACCGTGCCGTCGTCGAGCAGGTCCTGCAGCACCACCACGGCGCGGGGGAGGGCCTCCGCGAGGGACGCGCAGGCACGCCCGCGGCTGAGGGCGTCCAGGGAACTGACCGTGACAAGGCGCATGCCCGCCACCTTACATAAGAACCATTCTCAAACAAAGGAGACCTGCCGGTCGCCGGCGAATTGACCATCGTTCTCATTTTCTTGAGAATGGGTCTCATGAAACTGCGATCCACGCCGGCGGCCCCGGCTCCGGGGAACGGCCCGGCCATCCGCACGGAGGGCCTCACCGTGGCGTTCGGCGCCACGCCGGTGTTGCGCGGGGTGGACCTGTCCGTGGCCGACGGCGAGGCCGTCGCCCTGATGGGCGGCAACGGCTCGGGCAAGTCGACGTTCCTCAAGGCCCTGCTCGGCATCGTGCCCGTCGCGTCCGGTGAGGCCCGGCTGTTCGGCGCCGACGTCACCGCCCGCCGGACCGTGCCGTGGTCGAGCATCGGCTACGTCCCGCAGCGCGTCGGCGTCGGCGCCGGGGTGCCGGCCACGGCGCTGGAGGTCGTGTCCGCGGGGCTGACGGGCCACCGGCGGCTGCGCCCGGGCGCCGGCGCCCGGCGGGTCTGCCTCGACGCGCTCGAGCAGGTCGGCCTGGCCGACCGGGCGCGCGAGAGCGTGGCGATCTTCTCCGGCGGCCAGCAGCAGCGGGTGCTCATCGCCCGGGCGCTCGTGCGGCGCCCACGGCTGCTGCTGCTGGACGAGCCGCTGTCCGGGGTGGACCAGGTCTCCAAGGAGGCCATGGCCCGCATCCTGGCGCGGCTGCAGGCCGACGGCACCACGCTGCTCGTCGTGCTGCACGAGCTCGGCGAGCTGGCCCCGCTGCTGGACCGCGCCGTGGTGCTGCGCCACGGGCACATCGTCCACGACGGCAGCCCCCCGCGGCCGGCCCCGGGGCACGACGCCCCCGACCACGAGCACCTGCACCCGCACGGGGACGAGCCCGCCGCCGTTCCCGCCGCCCCCGATCTCCACGGAAAGCCGCAGCGACCATGATCGAGACCTTCACCGCCATGCTGGCCAGTCCCCTGATGCAGCGCGGCCTGCTGATCGCCGTGCTGGTCGGGGTGTCCGCGCCGGTGATCGGCACCTACCTCGTGCAGCGGCGCCTGGCCCTGCTCGGGGACGGCATCGGCCACGTGGCCCTCACCGGGGTGGCCATGGGCTGGCTGGCCGGCTCCGCGGCCGGGCTCACCGCGCACGACGCCCTGGCCGTGCCCGGGGCGGTGGTCGCGGCCGTCGTGGGCGCGGTGCTCATCGAGGTCATGCGCACCCGGGGGCGCACCAGCGGCGACGTCGCGCTGGCCCTGCTGTTCTACGGCGGCATCGCCGGCGGAGTGCTGCTGATCGGGCTGGCCGGCGGGACCTCGGCGAACCTCACCGGCTACCTCTTCGGCTCCATCGCCACGGTCACCACCCTGGACGTCTGGCTCACCGCCGGACTGGCCGCGGTGGTCCTCGGCGTCGGGCTGGGCCTGCGCCCGGCCCTGTTCTCCCTGTGCCACGACGAGGAGTTCGCCCTCGCCACGGGGCTGCCGGTCCGGGCCCTGAACATCCTGGTGGCCGTCATGGCCGCCCTCACCGTCTCCGTGTCGATGCGCGTGGTCGGCGTCCTGCTGGTCTCCGCGGTGATGATCGTGCCGGTCGCCGTCGCCCAGCTGCTCACCCGCTCGTTCGCCGGCACCATGGGCACGGCCATGGCCGTGGGGGCCGCGGTGTGCGTGACGGGCCTGTCCATCACCTACTTCCAGCCCCTGTCCCCGGGCGCCATGATCGTGGTGCTGGCCATCGGCTGCTACGTGCTCGCCCTGCTCGTCCGCCCCCTCCTGGGGCGCGTGCGGCCCCACGGCGGGCCCCACGGTGCTGAGGGCGCCCACCACGCCGAGGACGACCTCCAGCTGAGAGGAGCATGACCATGTCCCGGACCACCCGGCAGCGCTCCGCCCTGACCGAGCTGCTCGACCGCACCCCCGAGTTCCGCTCCGCCCAGCAGCTCCACGCCATGCTGGCGGAGGAGGGCGAGTCGGTCTCCCTCGCCACCGTCTACCGCAACCTCAGCGCCCTGGCCGAGGCCGGGGAGGTGGACGCTCTCGCCGCCCCCGGTGGCGAGATGCGGTACCGCCGCTGCGCCCGCACCGAGCACCACCACCACCTGGTGTGCCGCCGCTGCGGGCACACCGTGGAGGTGGCCGAGACGTCGGTGGAGCGGTGGGCCGCCCAGGCAGCCCGCCGGCACGGCTTCACCGACGTCTCCCACGCGATCGAGCTGCACGGGGTCTGCGACGCCTGTCGGTCGGCTGGGCGCTGAGCCTCCCACCTGCGGTGAATTGACAACCGTTCTCACTTTTCACGAGAATCGTTCTCATGATCCCGTCTCGCGCCCTCATCGCCCCGCTCTCCCTGGCTGCCGCCCTCGCGCTGTCCTCGTGCGCCGCCGACTCCGCCGACCCGTCGGCGGCCACCGCCGGCGGTGGATCGGGGGAGGCGCTGACCGTGCAGGCGTCCTTCTATCCGCTGCAGTACGTCACCGAGCGCGTCGGCGGGGACCTCGTGCAGGTGGAGTCGCTCACTCCGGCCGGGGCCGAGCCGCACGACCTGGAGCTGTCCCCCGCGGCGGTCGACGGGCTGCGCACCGCGGACGCGGTGGTCTACCTCTCCGGGTTCCAGCCGGCGGTCGACGACGCCGTGGCCCAGGCGGCCCCCGAGCACGCCCTCGACGCGGCGCACGCAGGGGTGGAGGGCGAGGAGGCCCACTCGGTGGAGGAGCACGGGGCCGCGGAGGACTCCCACAGCGCAGAGGCCCATGGTGCCGACGCCCACGGCGAGGAGGGGCACGCCGAGGAGGCCGGAGGTGACGGCCACGACCACGGCGGGGAGGACCCGCACTTCTGGCTGGACCCCGAGCGGCTCGCCGCGGTCGCCACGGAGGTCTCCCACGAGCTGGCCGAGGTCGACCCGGACAACGCCGCCACCTACGAGTCCAACGCCGAGCAGCTGACCACGGAGCTGGCCGCCCTGGACGAGGAGTTCACCGAGGGACTGACCACCTGCCAGCGGGACACCATCGTGGTCTCCCACGAGGCCTACGGGTTCCTGGCGGACAAGTACGGCCTCGAGCAGGTGGGCATCGCCGGGCTCGACCCCGAGACCGAGCCCTCCCCGGCCCGGCTGGCCGAGATCGGCGAGGTCGTCGAGGCCGAGGGCGTCACCACGGTGTTCTCGGAGTCCCTGGTCAACCCGAAGGTCGCCGAGACCCTGGCGGCCGAGCACGGGATCGAGACCGCGGTGCTGGACCCGGTGGAGGCCCAGGCCGACGAGAACGCCGACTACCAGCAGGTCATGCGGGACAACCTCGAGGCGCTGCGCACCGCGCTGGACTGCGCGTAGGCGGCGGCGCTCCGCGCGGGTCCGGTCCGCGACCGCTCCCCGGCGGCGTAGCGTAGGACGTCCGGGATCGGCCAGCACACGGCCGTCCCGCCGAACGCCGAACGCCAAGGAGACAACGCCCGTGGAACCCCTGCCGCTGGAGCCCCTCACCCGATTCCTCGCCGTGGACCGCGCCGAGGACCTCTCCGGGCTGGCCTCGCGGATCCCCGGCTCGGGCTTCCTGTGCTTCTACCCCAACGACGAGGAGTACGCCGGCTTCGTCGACGGGACCGGGCGGCTCTGGCTGCGCGGCGACGACGCCAGCCCCGCCCGGGAGCTGCTGGAGGTGCTCGAGCCGCCGTTCCGCATCGCCTATCCGGTGGCCCCGGCCGTCACCGGCGACGAGGAGGCGGTGGTCGCCGCCGGGGTGCTGCAGACCCCCGAGGAGCTGGAGGACTACCGGACCCGCTTCGCCGACCTGGAGGGCGGCGTGGACCTCGACCACCAGGCCCACGCCGTGGACGCGAACGGCCAGCACTGGACCCTGATGGTCGGGCCCGACCCCGCGACGGTGCTCGCCCTGTGCGTCGGCCGCGACGAGGACGGCAACCCGTTCTCGGAGCAGATCCCCTTCGACGCCGAGTCCCTGCCGCTGCCGATCACCGTCGTCGAGCTCGACTGAGCACCGCCCTCCGGGCGAGACCGGGACAAGGAGCACCCGCCATGGCCCTCGACCGCGCCAGCGCGACCTTCCTGCAGGAGCTGGCCGACGCCACCCCGCCGGGCACCCCGCCGATGTGGGAGATGACCCCGGCGCAGGCCCGCGCCACCGGTGCGGACCGGCGCGCCCGCTACGGCCCCGGCCCGGACATGCACCGGGTCGAGGAGCACGTCCTGGACGGGCACGACGGCAGCGCCTTCCGGGTGCGCGTCCTCGTTCCCGACGCGTCCCCGGCCGCGGTGCTGGTCCACCTGCACGGCGGCGGCTGGGTCCTCGGGGGCATCGACGGCTACGACACGCTGGGGCGGCTGCTCGCCGCACGGTCCGGTGCGGCCGTCGTGCTGGTGGAGTACCGCAAGGCCCCGGAGCACCCGTTCCCCACCCCGGTGGAGGACAGCTGGACGGCCCTGCAGTGGGCCGCCGAGCACCGGGAGGCGATCGCCGGAGCCCCGGTGCCGCTGTTCGTGGCCGGGGACAGCGCCGGCGGCAACCTGGCGGCGGTGCTCACCCACCGGGCCCGCGACCGCCGCGGCCCGGAGCTGGCCGGGCAGGTCCTCGTGTACCCCGTCACCGACGCAGACCTGACCCGGCCCTCCTACCGGGAGCCGGAGCACCAGGCCTTCCTCCCCGCCGAGTCCATGCGCTGGTTCTGGGAGCACTACGTCCCCGAGGAGAGCGCTCGCGGACACCCCGAGGCCTCACCGCTGCGCGCCGGATCCCTGGGCGGCCTGCCGCCGGCCCTGGTCCTCACCGCGGAGCACGACGTGCTCCGCGACGAGGGCGAGGCCTACGCCCGGCGGCTCGCCGCGGAGGGCGTGAGCGTGGTGCACCACCGCTGGCCCGGCCAGATGCACGCCTTCTTCTCCCAGGTCAACATCCTCCCGGCCAGCGCGGAGGCCCTCGATCTCGTCGCGGCCCATCTGCGGGAGCGAACCACGCCGTAGCGGCGGGCCGTGCGGCGCCGATCCGCACCCGGCACCGTGCGATGTGAACGTCTTTTAATCGTTCGCGGGTACGCTGTCAAATATGTCGAACATCGGGCGTTTACTGGACATCGAATCCATCCGTCTCGACGAGTCGGTGGACGACTGGCGTGCCGCCATCACGTGTGCCGGCGGGCTGCTCGAGCGGCAGGGGGCGATCAGCGACGAGTACACCCGGGCCATGATCGCCGGCGTCGAGGAGAACGGCCCGTACATCGTCGTCGCCCCCGGGTTCGCCTTCGCCCACGCCCGGCCCTCGGAGGCCGTGCACCGCACGGCGATGTCCTGGGTCCGGCTGGCCCACCCGGTCGAGTTCGGGCACGCGTCCAACGACCCCGTGACCCTCGTCGTCGCCCTCTCCGCGAAGGACCAGAAGGAGCACCTGCAGGCCATGCGGCAGCTGGCCACCCTCCTCGCCTCGCCGGGGACCCGGACGACCCTGGACCGGGCGGCGACGCCCGAGGAGGTGCTCGCCCTGCTCACGGAGGACGCCCCGGCGTCCCGCCCGGGGGCGGCGGCGACCGGATCGGCGTCCTCGTCGACGGCGGAGGCGGCACCGGCCGCACCGGCCGAGCCGGCGCCCGCGGTGACGGAGGCGGCCACCGAACCGGCGACCGAGCCGGTCACGGAGAGCCGCAACAAGATCCTCACCGTCTGCGGCAACGGGCTGGGCACGAGCCTGTTCCTGAAGAACACCCTGGAGCAGGTGCTCGACCGCTGGGGCTGGAGCCCCTATCTCACGGTCGAGGCCACCGACACCATCTCCGCCCGCGGCAAGGCCAAGGAGGCCGACGTCATCCTCACCTCCGGGGAGATCGCCCGCGCCCTGGGGGACGTGGGCGTGCCTGTCAAGGTGATCGAGAACTTCACCAGCACCACCGAGCTCGACGCCGCCATGCGCGAGCTCTACGACGTCTAGGAGCAGGTACCCATGAACTGGCTCGTCAGCATCCCCGAGTTCCTGGTCAGCGAGATCCTGGCCGTCCCCGCGTTCCTCATCGGCATCATCACCGCGGTCGGCCTGGTGGCCCTGCGCAAGAGCACCGGGCAGGTCATCGGCGGCGCCATCAAGGCGACCCTCGGCTTCCTGCTCATCGGCGCCGGCGCCACCCTCGTGGTGGCCTCCCTGGAGCCGCTGGGCGTCATGATCCTGGGCGCCACCGGCGCCCAGGGCGTCATCCCCACCAACGAGGCCATCGCCGGGATCGCCCAGGCCGAGTACGGGGCCCAGGTGGCGTGGCTGATGATCCTCGGTTTCGCCGTCAGCCTCGTGCTCGCCCGGTTCACCCCGCTGCGCTACGTCTTCCTGACCGGGCACCACGTCCTGTTCATGGCGACGCTGCTGACCATCATCCTGGCCACCGCCGGCTACGACGGCTGGGTGACCGTGTCCCTGGGGGCCCTGCTGCTGGGCATCCTGATGGTGTCCCTGCCGGCCCTGGTCCACCCGTGGACCCGCCGGATCACCGGCGACGACAGCGTGGCCATGGGCCACTTCGGCACCGCCGGGTACATCGCCGCCGGCGCGGTGGGACAGGTGGTGGGCAAGAACAGCCGCTCCACCGAGGACGCGAAGCTGCCGGAGGGACTGCGCTTCCTGCGCGACTCCATGGTGGCCACCGCACTGTCCATGGCCATGATGTACGTGGTCCTCGCCGTGCTCTTCCTGGTCCGGGCGGGGTCCGAGGAGGCCTTCACCGCCTTCGAGGGCGGCGCCACCGGCGTGGGCAACTACATCATGATGTCGATCACCCAGGGGCTGCAGTTCGGCGTGGCGGTGGCCGTGATCCTCTTCGGCGTGCGCACCATCCTGGGCGAGCTGGTCCCGGCGTTCCAGGGCATCGCGGCCAGGGTCGTCCCCGGGGCGATCCCGGCCCTGGACGCCCCGATCGTCTTCCCCTACGCGCAGAACGCCGTGCTGCTGGGCTTCATCGCCAGCTTCGTGGGAGGCCTGATCGGGCTGTTCGTGCTCTCCGTGTGGCTCAACCCCGCCATCGGCGTGGCCCTGATCCTCCCGGGCCTCGTCCCGCACTTCTTCACCGGCGGCGCGGCCGGCGTCTACGGCAACGCGACCGGCGGGCGCCGCGGGGCGCTCGCCGGCGGCTTCGTCAACGGCCTGCTCATCACGTTCCTGCCCGCGTTCCTGCTGTCCGTCCTGGGCACCTTCGGCTCCGAGAACACCACGTTCGGCGACGCCGACTTCGGCTGGTTCGGCATCGCCGTCGGCTCCGCGGCCAAGATCGGGTCCGTCGGCGGCATCGTGGTGATCCTGCTGATCGGCCTCGCGGTGCTGGGGCTGGCCGTCCTGGTGCAGCGCCGGGTGGTCGACGCCGGGTGGGACCCGTCTCCGGGCCGCGTCTGGCCGGGCGCGGCGGGTGAGCGGGAGACCGCGGCGGTGGCCGCCTCCGGCCCCACCCTCGCGCACCCCAAGATCGCCCCGCCGAAGGGCGCCCCCGCACCCCCGCCGCCGCCGAGCTGAGCCGGCGGCCCCCGGGCGTCGTGCGAGCCGGGTGCGCTGCGAGCGGGGTGCGCTGCGAGCCTGGTGCGCAGCGGGGTGGGCGGCTCAGGAGTTGTGACCGCGGGCGGCCACGCTCCAGCGCTCCAGGAGCTCGCCGTCGCGCACCACGGCCACGTCGTCGACGAGGTTCATCGTGATGCACACGTGGTTGGGGACCACCCGCAGCCGGTCCCCGAGGGCGGGCAGCGGGCGGTCCTCGGGCCACACGACCGTGGCGTGGTGCTCGGACAGCGCGGTGATCCGCGCGTCCGGGTGGTCGAGCAGCCGCCCGTGGCCGGTGGCCCAGGCCGGCCGGTCGGTGCCGAGGACCTTGCTGCCGGCGTCGAGCACGATCCGCCGCGGGACCCCGTGGCCGCCCTCGTGCCGGCTGACCACGGTCGAGGCCACGGTGAGGGCCACGTCCTCCCAGGCGCACCGGCCCAGCTCCAGCTGCTGGGCGTCGCCGAAGACGTAGACGCCCGGGCGCGCCTCGGTAGCGGCGGAGCCCTCGGTCAGCAGCGCCGAGGGGGTGGAGCCGCCGCTGCGGCGCAGCACCTCGAATCCGCCGTCCCGCATCTTCTGGGAGGCCCGCTCCAGGGCCTGCTGCTCCTGGGCGGCGGCCTCGGCCGGCATGCCCGGGGCGTAGCTGTGGCCGGGGAAGGTGAAGACTCCCTCCACGCGCAGCCCGGCCCGGAGCGCGGCGCGGGCCACGTCCGCGGCGGCGTCGGGGCGGACCCCGCTGCGGTGGTGGCCGCTGTCGATCTCCACGAGCACGGCGACGTCCTCGGCCGCGTCCCCGAGCTGCTCGCCCATGGCCGCGGCGGCCTCCGCGGAGTCCACGCCGGCGCTGATCCGCGCCGTGGCGCTCAGCCGGCGCAGACGCTCCGCCTGTCGCGGCCCCACCCACAGCGGATAGGCGAGGAACAGGTCCTGCGCCCCGTGGGCGGCGAAGACCTCGGCCTCCCCGATCGTGGCCACGGTCAGGCCCGCCGCGCCCGCGGCCAGCTGCAGCGCCGCGATCTCCGGGACCTTGTGCGTCTTGGCGTGCGGGCGCAGGGCCAGCCCCTTCGCCCGCATCGCCGCGGCCATCCGCTCGATGTTGCGCCCGAGCACGTCCCGGTCGATCAGGACGTCCGGGGTGTCGACGGCTTCGGGAATGCGGTCCATGGGGCTCCTCGCCGGTGCAGCGCTCGGGTGGGTCCCGCCCATCGTAGGTCCGCGGCCGGCCCGCGGCTCAGACGAGCAGCCGGCCGAGGCCCGGCCCCAGCAGCAGGAGCGTGGGGACGACCACGAGCGCGGCGGCCGCCCCGATCACCCCCGCGGTCCGCCCGGGGGGCAGCGGGGGCATCGCCAGGCGCAGGATGCGGTCCCGGGCCTCGTCGGCCAGCGTCCGTCCCGGGTCCGCGGCGGACGGGTGCACCGGTCCACCCTCCCCTGCGGCGTGGAACGCCAGTCCCGGCCCGCCGGCGCTGACCAGCGCGATGGCCCGTGCCAGCACGTCGTCGTCGACGGAGCGCCGTGCGTGGTCGTCCGCGAGCATCTCCACGAGCAGCCCGACCTCGCGCTGGGCGCGGCGGGCGATCGGGAACCAGGGCAGCGAGGACTTCCAGGCCCGGAACAGGACCAGCACGATGTCGTGGCGCTGATGGGCGTGGGCCCGCTCGTGCTCGACGACGGCGGACAGCTCGTCCTCCTCCAGCAGCGAGACCAGTCCCACGGAGAGCACGGTCAGCGTGGTGAACGCCCCCGGCAGGCAGTAGGCCACCGGGGCCGGGTCGTCGAGCAGCCGGGTGCCCGGTGCGTCCGGCAGAGGAGTGCTGAGCAGCAGGACCAGCTGGGCGTGGCGGCGGCGTTCGCGCTCGGCCCGCAGCACGGTGACGAGCAGGTTCAGCAGCAGGTGCCCGCCCAGCAGCAGCGCGCCCGCGAGCGCGAGGACCTGGAGCGGCCCGAAGGCCCGTCCGAGGTCGTGGCCCTGGAACTGTGCGGAGAGGCTGATCCCGCTGCTCACCAGGTCCGGGCCGAACGGGGCCAGTCCGAACGTGACGAGGGCGCCGAGCATCGACAGCCCGCCGGCCAGGGCGACCGCCTGCCACAGCACCAGCGCCGTGGCGGGCGCTCGGGCGGGCCACCGTGCCCGGGCCAGCAGGACCGGGACGGGCCAGGCCAGGGCCACGGCGAGCGCCGCGAGCACCAGCGAGGTGGCGACCACGCGGTCAGCTGCCGCCGAGCAGACGGCGCAGGGTCTGGGCCTCCTCGGGGCTGACCTGCCCGACGAAGCGCTCGAGGACGGCGGTGCGGTCGTCCGAGGAGCCGAGCACCTCGTGCATGAGGTTGGCCATGTGCTCCTCGCGCGAGGCCGCCGCGCGGTACCGGTGCGGCCGGAAGGCGCGGTCACGCTGGACGAAGCCCTTGCGCTCGAGCCGGGAGAGGACGGTGAGCACGGTGGTGGCGGCGCGCGGGCGGGAGCCGTCCCCGGCGTCGGGGAGGCGGTCCTGCAGGTCGTAGGCGGACAGGGGCGCGGCGGCCTGCCAGAGGATCTCCATGATGGATCGCTCCAGTTCGCCGAGGGGAGCCGCGCGCTTGGGGTCGTTTCGTGCCACGGCCCGATTGTAGCGCGGACCGCCGGATGTTCTACAGTGTGTAGAAGTAGTTCTACGCTCCGTAGAAAAGTTGGGGGAAGCAGCCGATGGATCCTCTGGAGATCGCCCGCTGGCAGTTCGGGATCACCACCGTCTACCACTTCGTCATGGTCCCGCTCACGCTCGGGCTCGGACTGCTGGTGGCGCTCATGCAGACGATGTGGGTGCGCACCGGCGACGAGCGCTGGCTGCGGATGACCCGGTTCTGGGGCAAGCTCTACCTGATCAACTTCATCATGGGCGTGGCCACCGGGCTGGTGCAGGAGTTCCAGTTCGGCATGGCCTGGAGCGAGTACTCCCGGTTCGTGGGCGACGTCTTCGGCGCCCCGCTGGCGATGGAGGGGCTGCTCGCGTTCTTCTTCGAGTCCACCTTCCTGGGCCTGTGGATCTTCGGCTGGGACCGGCTGCCGAAGAAGGTGCACCTCGCCACCCTGTGGACCGCCGTGCTCGGCTCCGTGGTCTCGGCGTTCTTCATCATCGTCGCCAACTCCTGGATGCAGCACCCGGTGGGCGTGGAGCTGGTCGACGGCCGCCCGGTGATGAACGACGTCTGGGCGGTGCTGACCAACAACACGGCCCTGGTGGCCTACGCGCACACGCTCGCCGGCGCCGTGGCCGTGGGCGCCGCCTTCCTGGTGGGCATCGCCTGGTACCAGCTGTGGCAGCGCCGCCGGGACGGCATCGACACCGTGGACGAGCACGGCGCCGTGGTGGTGGGGGAGCGGGCCGACATCCCCGGACGGGACCGCACCGACCACGGCGTGTGGCTGTCCAGCCTGCGGATCGGGGCGGTCGTGGCCGTGCTCGGCTTCGGCGCCGTGGCCGCCAGCGGTGACGTGCAGGGCAAGCTGATGTTCGAGCAGCAGCCGCTGAAGATGGCCGCCGCCGAGGCCGCCTGCCACGACGGTACGAGCTTCTCCGTGCTGGCGGTCGGCCCGCTCGGCGGCCAGGACTGCGACGAGGTGGTCAACGTCGTCGAGATCCCCGGGCTGCTGTCCTTCCTGGCCCACGGGGACTTCGACACCGAGGTCAAGGGCGTCAACACCCTGATCCCGGAGTACGAGGCCGCCTACGGCACCCATCTGCCGGACGACCCCATGTACGGCGAGCGCGCCGGGCAGGAGATCGACTACCTGCCGCTGATGGAGGTCACCTACTGGGGCTTCCGCCTGATGATCGGCTTCGGGGTGCTGGCCGCCGCCTTCGCCGCCCTGACGCTGTGGATCACCCGGAAGGGCACCGTGCCCGCCTCCAAGCCGATGATGTGGGTCGCCGTGGCCTCCATCCTCGCGCCGTTCGGCGCCAACATCGCCGGGTGGGTGTTCACGGAGATGGGCCGGCAGCCCTTCGTGGTGGCGCCCAACCCCAACCCCAGCGGCGTGGACGGGGTGTACATGTACACCGCCGCGGCCGTCTCCCCGGGGATCAGCGGGCAGGAGGTGATCTTCTCGCTGGCCGTGCTGGGGCTGATCTATGCCGTGCTGCTCGTGGTGGAGGTCATGCTCCTGGTCCGTTACGTGCGCGGCGGGGTCGCCTCCGCGATGCCGGAGCTGGCGCACGACGACCACGACGACCACGGGCAGGGCCACGACGGCGCCCGCGGCCGGGGCGACGACGTGCTCGCCTTCGCCTACTGACCCCGGCGCCCTGCCGCCCCGGCCCCGACGCACCGACCCTGACACGCGCGCCCGCCCGGCGCAGAAAGCCTGCCGACATGGACGTCCTCCCCACCCTCTGGTTCATCGCCATCGCCGTGCTGTGGACCGGGTTCCTGCTCCTCGACGGCTTCGACCTCGGCGTGGGCATGCTCATGCTCACCAGCACCCGGGACGAGCGCGAGCGCCGCCAGATGCTCAACACCATCGGCCCGGTCTGGGACGGCAACGAGGTGTGGCTGATCACCGCGGCGGCCGGGCTCTTCGCGGCCTTCCCGCTCTGGTACGCCTCGCTGTTCTCCGCCCTGTACCTCCCGCTGGTGTTCGTGCTCGTGGGGCTGATCTTCCGTGCGGTGTCGATCGAGTACCGCGGCAAGGGGCACAGCGACCGGTGGCGGCGGTGGGCCGACCGGGGTCTGGGCACCGGCTCCTTCCTGGCCGCCTTCGGCCTCGGAGCCGCCCTGGCCCTGACCACCACGGGCCTGCCGATCGACGCCAACGGCGACCGCGTGGGCGGCGCCTTCGCCTGGTTCACCCCCTACGCGCTGCTCGGCGGCCTCGCCTCGGTGGGCTTCTGCCTGGTCCACGCCGCCGCCTTCCTCGGGCTGAAGACCGACGGACCCGTGCGGCGGCGCGCCCAGCGCCTGCTGGTGCGCT
The DNA here is from genome assembly GCF_029524215.1 of Kocuria oceani. Classification (NCBI taxonomy): domain Bacteria; kingdom Bacillati; phylum Actinomycetota; class Actinomycetes; order Micrococcales; family Micrococcaceae; genus Kocuria; species Kocuria oceani. The sequence goes on from NZ_JARAMH010000011.1 coordinate 151,916, forward strand.
CCGGGCTGCCCGCGCTGCTCCCGCTCACCGGCTGGGTGGTGGCGGTGCAGCTGCTCAACGGCGGGTCCTGGACCTGGCTGCTCGTGGGGGGTGCCGTCGTGGCGGGCCTCTTCGGCTGGGCCAGCGCCCGCCTGGGCCATGAGGGGCGGGCCTTCGCCGGGACGTCGGCCGTGCTCGTCCTCGGTGTCGGATCGATCTTCGCCAACGTCTACCCCGTGGTGCTGCCCTCCACGCTGGACCCCGCCTGGCACCTGACGGTCGCCAACGCCTCCAACAGCGACTACACGCTGGGGGTGCTGACCGTGGTGGCCGGCCTCGGCCTGCCCCTCGTGCTGCTCTACCAGGGCTGGAGCTACTGGGTCTTCCGCCGCCGCCTGACCACCGACCACCTGCCCGCGGCCCACGCGGTGCGGGCGGCCGTGGCCCCACCGGCCGGCGCCGCGTCGCCCGGCACCACGTCCCGGGAGCACCGGCCGGCCGGCGGCCCCGAGGACGCGCGCCCGGCATGAGACGACCTCCTCTCGGCCCGGGCGCAGCCGCGGCCGTGCTCGTCCTCGGCGTCCTGGCGGCCCTCAAGGCGCTGGGCCTGGTGCTGCTGGCCGAGGCGGTGGCCCGCGGCGTCGTCGGGGTGCTCGATGACCATCCCGACGCCTGGCGGGGCGCCCTCGTCCTCGGCGTCCTCGCGGGGCTCCTGCGGGCCGCGACCACGTGGGCGGGCCAGTACGTCGCCGTCCGCGCCGCGGGAGAGGCCAAGCGCGGCCTGCGCCGGGAGCTGGCCCGCCGGGTCCTCGCCGGCGGCGGCCACGACGTCGGGGCCACCACCGTCGTCGGGACGGTCGGGCTCGACGCCCTGGACGACTACTACGCGCGCGTGCTGCCCGCAGTGGTCACGGCCGCCACCGTGCCGCTGCTGGTGGGTCTGCGCATCCTGTCCGCCGACTGGGTGAGCGCGCTGATCGTGGTGCTCACCGTGCCCCTGGTGCCGCTGTTCATGGCCCTGGTCGGTCTGCACACCCAGGACCGGGTCGACGAGTCCTCCGCCGTGCTGCAGCGCCTCTCCCACCACCTCGTGGAGCTCGCCCGGGGTCTGCCCGTGCTCGTGGGCCTCGGCCGGGTGCAGGAGCAGGCCGCCGCCCTGCGGGAGGTCTCCGAACGGCACCGGGAGACCACCCTGCTCACCCTGCGCACCGCCTTCCTCTCCTCGCTCGTGCTCGAGCTGATCTCCACCCTCTCGGTCGCCGTCGTCGCCGTCTTCGTGGGGGTCCGGCTGGTGCACGGCGACCTGGACCTGCTGACCGGGCTCGTCGCGCTCCTGCTCGCCCCCGAGTGCTTCGCGCCCTTCCGGGACCTCGGCGCCGCCTTCCACGCCTCCCAGGACGGGCGGGCCGCCCTGCGCCGCGCGGACGAGATCGTCGCCGAGCCGGTGCCCGAGGACGTCCGCCGGGCAGGGCCCGCACCGTCCGTCCCCGGCCCGCCGGCCCTCCGGATCCGCGGTCTGGGCGTGCACCACCCCGGCCGTCCCGTGCCCGCCCTGTCCGGGATCGACGTCGAGCTCCCCGGCGGGTCGGTGCTCAGCGTGGAGGGACCCAGCGGCAGCGGGAAGTCCACCCTGCTCGGCGTGCTCGCCGGCACCGTGCCGGCCCGGTCCGGCAGCGTGGAGGGCGTCGACCCGTCCGCCGTGGCCTGGGTACCCCAGCACGTGCACACCGTGGCCGGGACCGTGCTGGACGAGGTGCTGCTCCACGCCGAGAGCGAGGCCGCCGCCCGGGAGGCCCTCGCCCGGGTCGATCTCGCCCGGCTGTCCGGGGCGGACCCGGACCGGCTCAGCCCCGGGGAGCTGCGCCGGCTGGGCCTCGCCCGCGGGCTGGCCCGTGTGGCCGCCGGCGCCCGGCTGCTGCTGCTGGACGAGCCGACCGCCCACCTCGACCCCGCCGGCGCCCGCCGCGTCGAGGCGCTCGTCGACGAGCTGCGCGGCCGGGTCACCGTGGTCCTGGCCTCCCACGAGACGGAGGTGACCGCGCTCGCGGACCAGCAGCTCCTGCTCGGGGCCGCGGCCGCGCCCCGCGCCGCGGGCGGCTCCGGCGCATCGCCGGCTCCGGGGACCGCCGCCCCGTCCCGGACCGACGATCCGCTTCCCGCACCGGGGACGGCGCCGCCGGCGGCCCCCGGCGAGGGGCCGCACGACGCCCTGCGGGAGCTGGCGGCGTTCCTGGCCCCGGCCCCGTGGCGGACCGCCGGCGCGGTGGCCCTGGGCACCGCCGCGGCCCTGTTCGCCGCCGGGCTCACCACGCTCTCGGGCTGGCTGATCGTGCGCGCCGGCGAGCAGCCCGGGATCATGTACCTGATGGTCGCCATCGTCGGCGTCCGCTTCTTCGGCATCGGCCGCGCCGTGCTGCGCTACGCCGAGCGGCTGCTCAGCCATGACGCGGTGCTCGCCTCGACCACCGAGCTGCGGGCCCGGGTCTGGGCGGGACTGGCCGTGCGCGGGGTCGCCTCCCGCAGCCTCGCGACCGGCGGCGCCGCCCTGGACCACCTCGTCGCCACCGCCGACCGGGTGCGCGACCTCGTGCCCCGCGTCGTGCTGCCGCCGCTGGTCGGGGTCGGCACCGCGGCCGGCGCGGGGATCACGGTCGCGGCCCTGCACCCCGGCGCGCTGCCCGCCCTGGCCGTCGCGCTCGTCGGCGGTCTGCTCGTCGGGCCGCTCCTGGCGCTGCTGGCCGACCGTTCCGCCGCCCGCGGCGCCACCGTGCTGCGCTCCGGGGTGCTCCGCCGGTTCGCCGCGATGGTGGCCGCCGCGGACGAGCTGCGGGCCAACGGGCGCGCCGCGGCGATGCTCTCCGAGCTCGCGGCCCTGGAGCAGGACGCCGAGCGCGCCGCCCGCCGCAGCGCCTGGGCGCTGGGCCTGGGCAGCGCCACGGCGGTGCTGGCCTGCTCGGTGTCGTCCGTGCTGATGCTCGCGGCCACCGCGGACCCGGCGCGCGAGGGCGTCCTGGCCGGGCCCGTGGTCGCGGCCCTCGTGCTGCTGCCCCTGGGGCTGCTCGAGCCGATGCTCGGCGCGGTGGACGCGGCGCAGCAGTGGCCGGCGCTCTCGGCGTCGCTGCGCAAGCTCCGCCCGCTCACCGCGGCGGCCCGCGAGGCGGCCGACGACGATCCCGGCCTCCCGGACGGGACGGGGACCGCGCCGCCGGCCGTCCACGAACTCGCCCTGCACGGACTCGCAGTCACCTGGCCCGGGGCGCCCGCCCCGGCGTTCCGCGGGCTCGAGGCCTCCGTGCGGCGCGGGCAGTGGCTCGTGGTCGAAGGACCCTCCGGGGCGGGGAAGTCGACCCTGCTCGCCGCGCTGCTCGGCCACCTCCCGGCGGCCGAGGGCTGGTGGTCCGTCGACGGCACCGACAGCCGGGAGCTCGACGCCGCCGGGCTGCGGCGCAGCGTGGCCTGGTGCCCGCAGGAGGCGCACCTGTTCGACTCCACCCTGCGCGGCAACCTGCTGCTGGCCCGCGACCGCGAGGACCGGCCGTCCGACGCGGAGCTCCGCGCCGTCCTGGAGCGGGTGGGCCTGGGCCCCTTCCTGGCCGAGCTGCCGGAGGGACTCGGCACCCGGGTCGGTCCCGGCGGGGCCCACCTGTCCGGGGGCCAGCGGCAGCGCGTGGCGGTGGCCCGGGCCCTGCTCACCCGCGCCGGCGTGGTCCTGCTCGACGAGCCCACGGCCCACCTGGACGCTCCCGCGGCGCGGTCGCTGCTGGCCGACCTGCGGCAGGGGCTGGCCGACCGCGTCGTCGTCCTCGTCACCCACCACCTCGCCGAGGCGGCCGCCGAGACGGACGCCCGGCTGCGGCTGCCGGGCACCCACTCTGCGCGGACACCGGAGCCGACGGCCGCCCAGGCGGTGCCGGCCGCCGGCTGACAGCCGGGGGGCCGGTCCTGCGCCGGCGTCAGGCGGCGGGCACGAGGTCCGCGCGGTCGGTGAACTCCAAGCCGTGCGCCTCGCTCACCGAGCGGTGGGTCACGTGGCCGGCCATGGTGTTCAGCCCGGCGGCCAGGGCGGGGTCGGCCGCCAGGGCCGCGGTGACGCCCTGGTCGGCCAGGGCCTCGGCGTAGCGCAGCGTGACGTTGGTCAGCGCGTAGGTCGAGGTGTTCGGCACCGCCCCGGGCATGTTCGCCACGCAGTAGAAGATGGTGTCGTGCACCGGGAAGACCGGGTCCTGGTGGGTGGTCGGCCGGCTGCCCTCGAAGCACCCGCCCTGGTCCACGGCGATGTCCACCAGCACGCTGCCCGGCTTCATGGCCGCGACCATGGCGTCGGTGACCAGCTTCGGGGCCTTGGCCCCGGGGATCAGCACCGAGCCGATGACCAGGTCCGCCTCGGTGACCGACCGCTCGATCTCGAGCCTGTTGGAGGTGACCGTGCGCAGCCGCCCGGCGTACCGGTCGTCGAGCTCGCGCAGGCGGTCCACGTTCACGTCCAGGACGGTGACCTCCGCGCCCAGTCCCACGGCCATCGCCGCGGCGTTGGTGCCGGCCACCCCGGCGCCGATCACGGTGACCTTGGCCGGGCGCACGCCGGGCACCCCGCCCAGCAGCACGCCCTTGCCCCCGGCAGGGGCGGTCAGGGCGGCGGCCCCGGCCTGCACGGACAGCCGACCGGCGACCTCGCTCATCGGGGCCAGCAGCGGCAGCCGCCCGTCGGCGGTCTGGACGGTCTCGTAGGCGATGGCGGTGACCCCGGACTCCAGCAGCGCCGCGGTGAGCTCGGGCTCGGCGGCCAGGTGCAGGTAGGCGAACAGCACCAGACCCTGCCGGAACCGGTGGTACTCGGAGGCCACGGGCTCCTTGACCTTCAGCACCAGGTCGGCGCGGGCCCACAGCTCGTCGGCGTCGGTCACGAGCTCGGCCCCGGCCGCGGTGTAGTCCGCGTCGGGGATGCCCGAGCCGGTGCCGGCGCCGGTCTCCACGAGGACGGTGTGGCCGTGGGCGACCAGTTCGTGGACCCCGGAGGCGGTGATGGCCACGCGGCGCTCGTTGTTCTTCACTTCGCGGGGGACGGAGACGATCATCGGGGGCCTTCTTCCGCAGGAACCGTAGACTGGGTGACAACAAACTACGGTTTTCGGCTGGGTCGGTGGGGTTTTTCGACGATTCTTCGGCGATCGGCGCAGAACTGGAGGAATGATGGCGGATGTGACGCGCGACACGCGGCGTTCACTGCAGGATCTGCGCCCGGGCCCCGAGCTGGACGAGCTGGACCGGCGGCTGCTGGCGCTGCTGCGGGAGAACGCCCGGATGACCAACCAGGCGCTCAGCGAGGCTCTCGGGGTCGCCCCGTCCACCTGTCTGGCCCGGATGAAGAACCTGCAGCGGACCGGGGTGATCCGCCGGTTCACCGTGGAGGTGGAGCCGCGGGCGATCGGGCGCAGCATCGAGGCGCTGATCAGCGTGCGGCTGCGCCCCGGCGCCCGGCACCTCATGTCGGCGTTCGGGGAGGGGCTCAGGTCGGTGCCGGAGGTCTCCCAGTTCTTCTTCCTGGCCGGCGCCGACGACTTCCTCATCCACGTCACCGCCCGGGACACCGACCACATCCGCCAGTTCGTCCTGGAGCACCTGTCCTCCAACCAGGCGGTGGCCGCCACGCAGACCAGTCTGGTGTTCGAGCACGTCCAGGGGTCGGTGGAGCCCTGAGCCGCCGGCCCCGGCGGCGCCGCTCAGAGGGCCTGCACGAGGACGAGCACCGCGCCGGCGGTGGAGGCCGCCAGCCCCACCCGGCGCACGAGGGCCTTGTCCAGGCGCCCGTTCACGACACCGGAGAGGGCGAAGCCGAGCAGCATGGCCGGGAGCAGCACGGCGGCGAACCGCAGGATCTCCCCGTCGATGGAGCCCACCGCGGTCAGCGCCGTGAGAGACATCAGGGCGCCGACCAGGAAGAAGGCGCTCATGGTGCCGCGCATGCGGGCGGGGGAGGAGCCGTGCCAGACGAGCGCCATGGGCGGGCCGCCGATGGACGTGGCCGTGCCCATCAGCCCGGAGGCGGCCCCGGCGGCGGCGACGGCCGCCGGGCGCGGCCGGGGCTGCCAGCCGCAGACGCTGAGCAGCACGGCCAGCAGGACCGTGCCCGCCAGCGTGAGCGCCAGGGCCTGCGGGGGGAGTGCCGCCACCAGCAGGGCGCCCGCCGCCGTGCCCGGCACGCGTCCGAGCAGTGCCCAGCCCGTGCCCCGGAGGTCCACCGAGGTGCGGTCGCGCAGCACGCCGAGCACGGTGAGCCCCGCCGCGAGCAGCACGATGGAGCCGGGCAGCAGGCTGGGGTCCAGCAGGGCGATCACCGGGGCGGCGAGCATGCCGAGGCCGAAGCCGATCGCGCCCTGGAGGCAGGATGCCACGCACACCACGAGAGCCACCAGGGCGAGCTCCAAGCCGGTCATCGGTCACCTTCCGGTCACAGGGCGTCGGACGCAGTGTGGCGCCGTCGTGCACTCCACTCTGGCAGTGATGCGTGTTTCGCGCAATTGTGCACCCGGTCTACCCGCTCGTTTTCGCGAGTATCGGCGGAGGTGCGCGCAAGTTCGGGCGCGTGTCCTGCGTGCTTGCAGGTCTCCAGTGACTCGAGGGGCCGACGGCGCAGCGCTTCGCCGTGGTCCATTTCACCGACATGTGTTGCGCGAATCACGCAGATGTGCCAGCATCCTACTCAGATCGCGCAAACAGGTGACCGGCATCACGTCGACACGGCCTGGTCGCGCACCATCTGAGATCACCCGTACGGCGGCCTCCGGCCGCGCCGGCACGCGGTGTCGTTCCCCAAGGAGGCGGACCATGTCGACGAAAACACCCACTGCTCCGGTCACTGCGCAGCAGCCCTACCCGGAACAGCACGCGCTGCCCCGCGGACTGGGGCTCGTCACCTCCATCGGTCCCGGTCTCGTCCTGGCCATGACCTTCCTGGGCACCGGAGACCTCGTCAGCTCCTCGGTCTCCGGCGCCAACTACGGCTACGCGCTGCTCTGGACGCTGGTGCTCTCGCTGATCGCCCGCGCCTTCATCATCTCGTCGATCGCCAAGTACACGCTGATGAACCGGTTCGGGGACACCCAGATCCTCGAGGGCTTCCACCGGATCCTGCCCTGGCTGCCGGGGCTCATGGCCACGGTGGCGCTGATCGCCGGTTTCGTCATCCAGGCGACCTTCCTCAAGGCCTCCGCGATCGGTCTGTACCAGCTGACCGGCGGCAGCTGGGGCGGCACCTGGGGCAACTTCGTGTGCGCCCTGGTGGTCATGGCCGTGACCCTGTTCATGGTGACCCGGAAGCGCGCCTTCGTCATCCTCGAGTACTTCGCCCGCATCGCGACGGTCGCCATGATCCTGGCGTTCGTCTACGCCCTGGTGCAGCTGGGGCACATGGACGTCGGCGGCTTCTTCCGCGGCATGGCCTTCGAGATGCCGCCGAACTCGGCGGACAGCGCCTTCGCGCCGATCGTGGTGGCCAGCGCGACCATCGGCACGATCGCCGGCAACATGCCGAACATGCTCTACTCCGGGTTCATGAAGGACAAGGGCTGGGTGGGGCCGCGCTACCGCCGCATCCAGCAGCTGGACCTCATCGCCGGCATGGCCCCGCTGCTCGTGATCAATCTCCTCTTCTGGATCGTGGCCGCCGAGTTCTCCCGCGACAACCCCGGCTTCGTGATCAACACGGAGGCCGACCTGTCCGAGATGATGGGCGTCATCGTGGGCCCCCTCGGCCCGGCGCTGCTGTGGCTGTGCATCCTGCTGGCCGCCATGACCAGCTTCCCGCCGCAGTCCCGCGGCTTCGCGCAGCTGGCCGTCAACGGCATCCACCTGAGCACCCGCAAGGGCAAGAAGTGGCTGGGCCGCGACGAGCAGGACCCGCTGTTCAAGCGCATCCAGATCGGCGGCTTCATCGTCCTGCCGCTGCTGGCCTCCCTCCCCGCCGCGCCGAACCTGATCGCCCTGAACATCGTGGGCACCAGCGTCGCCACCGTGATGAGCCTGCCCTTCATCGTGGTCGGCATCCTGGTGCTGACCAGCAGCAAGAAGTTCATGGCCGACTACGCCGTGAACAAGTGGTGGCAGACCGCGCTGCTGGCGGTCCTGGGGATCATCGCCGTCGTGGTGGGCTTCCAGATCGCGATGAACATCCCGGACATGTTCGCCACGGCCTTCTCGGGCGAGTAGCGCTCCTCCCGCCGGACCTCCCGCACGGCGGGAGGTCCGGCGCTCGTTCCACCGGCACCGACCAGAAGAGGACATTCCCTGCCATGAGCACCACGACCGGCACCTACGACACCATCACCACCGACGGGCGGCTGCGCACCGAGGGAGACCTCGCCTACGCCTATCTGCCCGCTCCCACGGTGCAGAGCCACGCGGCCAACCTCATGACGCTGCCCGACGGACGCCTGGGCTGTGTCTGGTTCGGCGGCACCCAGGAGGGCGTGCCGGACATCAGCGTCTGGTTCTCCACGCTCGCCCCAGGAGCCGAGGCGTGGTCCGCGCCGCGGCAGCTCTCCGACGACCCCACCCGCTCCGAGCAGAACCCCATCCTCTTCCCCACCCCCGACGGCGACCTGTGGCTGCTCTACACCGCCCAGCACGCCGGCAACCAGGACACCGCCGAGGTCCGGCGCCGGATCTCCTCCGACAGCGGCGAGACCTGGGGCCCGGTGGAGACGCTGTTCCCGCCGAGCGAGGCCGGCGGGGTCTTCGTCCGCCAGCCCCCGGTGGTGCTCTCCTCCGGCCGGTGGATCATCCCGGTCTTCCGCTGCCTGTCGGTGCCCGGGCGCAAGTGGGTGGGCGACCACGACGACAGCGCCGTGATGATCTCCGACGACCGCGGGGCCACCTGGCGCCAGGTGCTGCTGCCGGGCAGCACCGGGTGCGTGCACATGAACGTGCAGGAGCTCGGCGACGGCACGCTGCTGGCCCTGTTCCGCAGCCGCTGGGCGGACGCTATCTATGCGTCGCGCTCCCGCGACGGCGGGCAGGCCTGGGACGAGCCCACCCCCACGGAGCTGCCGAACAACAACTCCTCCATCCAGTACGTCCGCCTGGCCGACGGCCGGCTGGCGCTGGTCTACAACCACCGCCGGGCCGAGGCGTCGACCGAGCGCCGCCTGTCCCTCTACGACGAGATCGACGACGACGGGCTGGCGCCCGAGCAGGCCGCGGCCGTCGAGCCCGTGCCGGTGGACGGCGAGCGCACCGCCTTCTGGGGCACGCCCCGGGCCCCCATGACCCTGGCGCTCTCGGACGACGACGGACGCAGCTGGCAAGTGCTGCGCGACCTGGACGTGGGGGACGGGTACTGCCTGTCCAACAACTCGCGGGAGGGGCTGAACCGGGAGTTCTCCTACCCGAGCATCCACCAGGGACCCGACGGGGCGCTGCACATCGCCTACACCTACTTCCGGCAGGCCATCAAGTACGTCCGCGTGGACCTCGGCCGGAGCGAGCCGTGACCGCCCCGCACGCCCTGGTCACGGGGTGCAGCTCCGGGATCGGCCGCGCCGTCGCCCAGGCGCTGCTCGACGACGGCTGGCGGGTGACCGGGCTCAGCCGACGCCGCCCGGACCTGGCCGGGGACCTCACCTGGCTGCCCGCGGACCTCTCCCGCACCGAGCAGCTGCGCGCGGTCGTCGAGGGCGTCGACGACCTCACCGCGGTGGTGCACGCCGCGGGGTTCCAGCGCGCCCAGCCGCTGGGACGGCTCGAGGACGGCGCCCTGCGCGAGATGCTCGCCGTCCACGTGGAGGCGGCCGCCACCCTGGTGGACGCGCTGAGCGGGCGGATCGCCGAGGGCGGCCGGGTCGTGCTCGTCGGCAGCCGCACCGCCACCGGGGCTGCCGGCAAGAGCCAGTACGCGGCGACCAAGGCGGCTCTGGTCGGCATGGCCCGCAGCTGGGCGATGGAGCTGGCGCCCCGGCGGATCACCGTCAACGTCGTCGCCCCCGGGCCCACGGACACCCCCATGCTCCACGACCCGGGGCGCGCGGCCGTGCCCCCGGCCGTGCCCCCGCTCGGGGAGCTGGTCGATCCGGCCGACGTCGCGGCTCTGACCGGGTTCCTGCTGGGTCCGCACGGCCGGTCGATCACCGGGCAGGTGCTCACCGTGTGCGGCGGGGCCTCCCTGTAGACCTGGTGCCGGGAACGGCAGGACGCCCCACACCGTGCGGTGTGGGGCGTCCTGCCGTTCCCGGGGCATCCCCACGCCGGCCCCGGGATCCCGGAGGGGCCGGCGTGGGGCGCGGTCAGCTGCCGCGGGCCTGGTCCAGGTGCTGCCGGGCGGCCTGCTCGAGGTGGGTCAGGTCCGAGGCGATCGTGACGAAGGTGAAGCCCTGCGCGATGCGCTGCCGGGCGATCTCGCCGCCGGGGGTGTGGATCGCCGGGATCTTGCCGGCCGCGCGGGCCGCGGTGAGCACCCGGTCGATCGCCGCGTCGAAGACCTCCTTGACGTCCGGGTCGTTGGGGAACCTCCCGCCCACGGCCAGGCACAGGTCCGACGGCCCGACATAGACGCCGTCCACGCCCTCCACCGCGCAGATCTCCTCCACGTTCTCCAGCCCCTGCGGCGTCTCGATCATCACGAGCACCAGCACGGCCGCGTCCGACTCCGCCGGGACGGGGCCCACGCGCAGCCCCGAGCGCATCGGGCCGTACGAGCGGGACCCCGCCCCCGGATAGCGGGCCGCGCGCACCGCGGCCGCGGCCTGCTCGGCGGTGTCCACCATCGGGACGATCACGCCGCGGGCTCCCGCGTCGAGGGCCTGGCCGATGACCGCCGGGTCGTTGGCCTCGACCCGGACGATGCCGGCGGGGCCGTGCCCGGCGTCGATCGCCATGAGGTTGTGCAGGATCCCCGAGTAGCCCATGAGGCCGTGCTGGCCGTCGAGGGCGATGTAGTCGTAGCCGGTCATGGCCAGGCGCTCGTTGGAGATCGGGGAGTCGAGCACCGACCAGTACCCCAGGGTCACCTCCTTGCTCTTGGCCTTGCGGATGACATCGGTCGCGGGATGGGTCACGTCGGTGCCTGTCTTTCGTCTCGATCGGTTCTCGGTGTCCGGGGCGCTGAGGAGCCGTACGCCGCCGGGGTGTGCGCGGTGTGCGCCGTGCTCAGCGGTTGTAGGCGGGCATCGGGCCGCGCAGGGACGCCCCCACGCGCTCGCAGGCCTCGAGGACGGAGGCGTCGAGCGGGCCCCGGGCCAGCACGTCCAGGTTGGCCGTCAGCTGGTGCGGCTTGGAGCCGCCGAGCAGCACGGAGCCCGTGGCCGGCCGCGAGACGAGCCAGCGCAGTGCGAGCTCGATCAGCGGCATGCCGGCGTCCTCGGCGATCCCGGTCAGCTCCCCGATCGCGGCGAAGAGCTGCTCGTCCCAGTACCTCTCGCGGTACATCTCGGCGAGGCGGGAGTCCTGGAAGCGGCCGTCCTGCGGGGCCGAGTCGAAGCGGTGCCTGCCCGTGAGCAGCCCCCCGCCGAGCGGGTTGTACACCATGGTGTGCAGACCGGTGGTCCGCGCGAACTCGACGTACTCCTCCTCGATCCGCCGTGCCAGGAGGTTGTAGAGCTGCTGGGCGACGACCGGGCGCGGCGCGCCGTTGCGGTCGGCGGCCGCGTTGACCTCGGCGATCTGCCACGCCGCGAAGTTCGAGACCCCGAGGGCGCCGATCCGGCCCTCGTCGACGAGGGCCGCGACGGTCTGCAGGGTCTCGTCCAGGCCGGCCTGCCGGTCGGGCTGGTGCAGGTAGAAGAGGTCCACGCGCTCCGCCCCGAGGCGCCGCAGGCTGCCCTCGAGCGAGCGCCGGAGGCCCTGCTCGGACAGCGGGGAGTGCTCGCCGGCGTCCGGGTGGGGCATGCCCGCCTTGGTCGCGAGCACCACCTGGTCGAGGCGTCCGGCCAGCAGCTCCCCGAGCATCGTCTCCGTGGCCCCTCCGGCGTAGCCGTTGGCGGTGTCCACGGCGTTGATGCCGGCCTCGAGAGCGGTGTCCAGCATGGCGGCGGCGGCCTCGCGGCCGACGGTGTCGCCGAAGGTCATGGTGCCCAGCACCAGCGTGGACATCGGCCGGTCGATGCCGGTGAGGTGGACGGTCTCCATGGTGGTTCTTCTCCCTCGGGTGGGCGGTGCTGCACGACTCGATTGTTGCGTCTTTCACGGTGCCATGGTTGCGCGAAGTGCGCAACTGGTTTAGCGTGAAACGCGCAAAGACGATTGATCCGACGGACGGAGGGAGTGGCATGCGCGTCCTGGCCCTGGCCGACGACCTGTCCGGCGCCAACGAGGTCGCCGCGGTCCTGGCGGCACTGCCGCAGCACACGGACGGCGACCCGGTCCGCCCCGCGCCGTCCGTGTCCACCACCGTGCGCGTCTCGCCCCGGCCGGCAGCCTCCGACGACGCCGCGGTCACCGTGGTCAACACCGACAACCGGCGTGGCACGCCCTCCCAGGCCGCGGGCCGCCTGCGCGCGGTCCTCGCCGCGGATCCCACCGGCCCCGGGCGGACGCTGTTCCTGAAGTTCGACTCGTTGCTGCGCGGCCACATCGGGGCGCAGCTGCAGGCTGTTCCGGGCGCCGCCCCGGTGCTGTTCTGCCCGGCCGTTCCCGAACTGGGCCGCACGGTCCGGGACGGGGTGCTGCACGTGGACGGCACGCCCCTGGCCGAGACCGGGCTCTGGGCGGCCGAGCGGCAGGCGCCGGCGCGCACCGTCGCCGCGCAGCTGGCCCCGGCGCCGACCCGTCTCCTGGACCTCGGCACGATCCGGGGCGCCGGGCTGGCAAAGGCGCTGGCGCGGGCGGCCGCGGACGGCGCGGTGGCCGTCTGTGACGCAGAGTCCGCCGGGGATCTCGAGCGGATCGCCGCCGCCGGTCTGGCGCAGGGCTTCGTCCTGGCCGGTGCCGCCGGGCTGGCCGCGGCTCTGGGGCGGCAGCTCGGCCCCCGGGAGTCCGGGCCGCTCGAATCGCTCGGGCCGCACGAGCCACCGCAGCCGTGCCGGGCCGACGTGCTGATCGTGCTCGGCACCGCCAGTGCGGCCGCGCGCCGGCAGGCCGAGCAGCTCGCCGCCGCCGGTGTGCCCGTCCGCCGGCTGCGTCCGGAACAGATCCACGGATTTGCGCTCGAGCACCGGGGCACGGTCGCCGTGACCGTGGACGCCGCCGTGGATCCCACCATCTCGGACGCGCTCACCGCCGCGCTCACCGCGCTGGTGGAGCGTCACCACGCGGACCGGCACCTGGTGCTGAGCGGCGGGGAGACGGCCCAGGCCGTCCTGGCCGCCCTGGACGTCACCGAGCTCGTCCCGCTGCTCCAAGCCCATCCCGGTGCGGTGGTCAGCGTCGCTGCCGACGGCCGCCTCGTCACCACCCGCCCCGGCAGCTACGGGGCGCCCGACAGCCTGCTCCGGATCCTCACCGCCATGCACTTCCTGCAGGACACCACCCGAAAGGTCCCATCATGAGTTCTCCGTCCATCGCCGTCGCCACCGGCCGCCTGCTCGACGACTCCGCCGTGAGCACCCCCTATGTCGCCGTCACCATGGGCGACGGCGCCGGGATCGGCCCCGAGGTCACCGTGGCCGCCGTGCTGGACGAGACGATCCTCGCCGAGTGTCGCCCGGTGGTGGTCGGTGACGCCTCCCGCCTGCGGGCCGCCGCCGAGACCATCGGCCGGACGATCGAGCTGCGCCGCATCGACGCGGTCGAGGACGCCGTCTTCGACGGCCGCACCGTCAACGTGTTCGACCTCGGGCTGCTGCCCGAGGACCTCCCCTGGGGCGAGCTGTCCCCGGTGGCCGGGGACGCGGCCTACCAGTACATCAAGGTGGCCTCCGAGCTCGCGATGGCCGGGAAGGTGCAGGCCATCTGCACCGCCCCGCTGAACAAGGAGGCGCTGCACGCCGGCGGGCACGTCTACCCCGGGCACACCGAGCTGCTGGCCGCCCTGACGGAGACCGAGGAGGTCTCCATGATGCTCTCCACCCCGAAGCTGCGCGTCATCCACGTCACCACGCACATCGGGCTCATCGACGCCGTGGCGAAGATCGAGCCCGGACTGGTGCAGCGCACCATCGAGCGCGGGCACGAGGCCCTCGTTCGCGCGGGCATCCCGCAGCCGCGGATCGGCGTGGCCGCCATCAACCCGCACGCTGGTGAGAACGGCCTGTTCGGCTACGACGAGGAGGCTCAGAAGATCGCCCCGGGCGTGGAGGCCGCCCGCGCCAACGGGGTGGACGCCGTGGGCCCGCTGCCCGCGGACACCCTGTTCTTCCTGGCCGGTCGCGGCGACTACGACCTGGTGGTGGCCATGTACCACGACCAGGGGCACGGGCCGGTGAAGGTCCTCGGGATCGAGGCCGGCGTGAACATCACCGTCGGGCTGCCGGTGATCCGCACCTCCGTGGACCACGGGACGGCGTTCGACATCGCGGGCAAGAACATCGCGGACTCTCGTAGCATGGTCGAGGCCCTGCACCAGGCCGCCGAGATGGCGACCCGCTGATCGGGCCGTCCCCGAGAACGAGCGGAGCCCCCATGACGATGCCGGCCAAGATCAGGCGGGAGAAGATCTACGACCTGGCGAAGACCAGCGGGCTGGCGTCGGTCGAGGAGCTCTCCGCGCGCTTCGAGGTCACGGCCTCCACCATCCGGCGCGACCTGGCCCTGCTCAACGAGCAGGGCCGGCTCGCCCGGACCTACGGCGGGGCGATGCCGCTGGATCCGCACCCGGAGGCGTCGCTGCGCCAGCGGGTCGGGGAGGCCTACGAGGAGAAGCAGTCCCTCGCCGGGTGGGCCGCGAAGCAGGTGCGGGCCGGTGAGCACGTCCTGCTCGACGGCGGTTCCACGGTCGGGGCGCTGGCGCACGAACTGCGCAGCCACCAGGACCTCGACGTCACCACGATCGGGATCAACACGCTGCAGGAGCTCAACGGCTGCCCCGGCATCCGGCTCTCCTGTCTGGGCGGGCAGCTCCGGGAGACCAGTCAGAGCTTCTACGGCCCGCTCACCGAGCTCGGCCTGGCCCGCATGACGTTCGACCGTGTCTTCCTCGGGGCCGACGCCGTCACGGCCGAGAACGGGATCTGCGAAGCGGACCACATGCAGACGCGGCTCAAGGAGCTCATGGCCGCCCGCAGCACCCACGTCTACGTGCTGGCCCACTCCGCGAAGATCGGCGCCCGCCCCTTCCACGCGTGGGCGGACCTGCCGCTGCCTTGGACGCTCGTGACGAACGCGGACGCCCCGGCTGACCAGGTGCAGCGGATGCGCGAGCGCGGGATCGCCGTGGAGCTCCTCGCCCCCGCCCGGGCCTGAGCGCCCGTCAGAGGGCCTGCACCAGGACGAGCACCGCGCCGGCGGTGGAGGCCGCCAGCCCCACCCGGCGCACGAGGACCTTGTCCAGGCGCCCGTTCACCACGCCCGAGGTGACGAAGCCGAGCAGCATGGCCGGGAGCAGCGCGGCGGCGAACAGCAGGACCTCCCGGTCGATGGAACCCACCGCCGTCAGCGCCGTGAGGGACACCAGGGCGCCGACCAGGAAGAAGGCGCTCATGGTGCCGCGGACCCGGGCCGGGGAGAAGCCGTGCCAGACCAGGGCCATGGGCGGGCCGCCGATGGCGGTGGCCGTGCCCATGAGTCCGGAGGCGGCCCCCGCGGCGGCGACCGCCGCCGGGCGCGGCCGGGGCTGCCAGCCGCAGATGCTGAGCAGCACGGCCAGCAGGACCGTGCCCGCCACCGCGAGGGCCAGGGCCTGCGGGGGCAGCGCCGCCACCAGCAGGGCCCCCGCCACCGTGCCCGGCACCATCCCGAGCAGCGCCCACCCGGTGCCGCGGAAGTCCACGGCGGTGCGGTCCCGCAGCACGCCGAAGACGGTGAGCCCCGCCGCGAGCAGCACGATGGAGCCGGGCAGCAGGCTGGGGTCCAGCAGGCTGATCACCGGGGCCGCGAGCATGCCGAGGCCGAACCCGATCGTGCCCTGGAGGCAGGACGCCAGGAACACCACGAAGGCGGCGAGGACGAGCTCCGGCCCGGTCACCGCTCGACCCCGATCACCGGACGGAGGCGCCGAGCACGTCGTCGGCCGGGGCGCCCGGTCGCCCGGCGCCCGGGGACCGCGGGATCAGCGCCACGGCCCCGGCGGCCACCAGGGCCACGGCGGCGAAGACGATGAAGTTCCACTGGAACGGCAGCGCCATCGCGCCGATCCAGCCGCCGATGAGCGGGCCGGAGATCGCCCCGATCCGGGCGAAGGACAGCGCCCAGCCGGTGGCGGTGGCCCGGGCGTAGGAGGGGTAGTAGTCGGCCACCCAGCCGGTGAGCACCAGCGAGGTGGAGATGGAGCCGATCCCGGCGAGGGCGACGAAGACGTAGTTGACCCAGATGCTGTTGGGGAACATCAGCAGCAGGATCCCCGCCCCGCCCAGCAGGTAGAAGGTCATCAGGATCAGCTTCTTGCCGTAGGCGTCGGCGGCGCGGCCCAGGGCGATGCCGCCGGCGGCGGAGGCGAGGCTGAAGACCACCAGGAACATCAGGGCCGGGCCCAGGGCGTAGCCGGCCGAGCGCATGATCGAGGGCAGCCAGGTGTTGAGCCCGTAGACCAGGACCATGCCGCAGAACAGCGAGATCCAGAAGAAGACGGTGGGCCGCAGCCAGTCGCGCGAGAACATCGCCGCGAGGGACTGCCGCCACCCCGCGGACCGCGGCGCCTCGGCCGGGGCCCAGTCACCGGGCACGAACGGCTCGACGCCCAGCCGGGCGGCCACCCGGGCGGCGTCCTCCGCACGGCCCTTGCCCACCAGGTACTCGAGGGACTCGGGCACGAGCCGGGCCAGCACCGGCAGCAGGAGCACCGGCAGGAACCCGGCGCCCACCACCCACCGCCAGCCCAGCGTGGGCAGCAGCAGCAGCGCCACCAGCGCCGCGACCAGGATGCCCAGGGAGTAGCCGGAGTACATCAGCCCGTAGTTGAAGGAGCGCCGGCGCGGGGCGGAGTACTCGATGGTCAGGGCCGCGGCCACCGGGATGATCCCGCCCATGCCCAGCCCGCCGAGCAGTCGGAAGAGACCGAACAGCTCCGGGGTCGGGGCGAGGGCGGCGCCCAGCTGCATCGTGGTGAAGATCGCGACCGAGGCCAGCAGCATCCTCCGGCGCCCCACCCGGTCGGACAGCGTCCCGATGACCATCGCGCCGATGAGCATGCCGATCAGGGCATACGAGCCCAGGCCGCCGAGCTCCAGCGGGGTGAGGTTCCAGGCGCGGTACTCCGCCAGGGCGGGCAGCACGGCGCCGAGCACGCCGACGTCGTAGCCCTCCGCCAGGATGGCCAGCCAGCAGGCGAGCAGCACGCGGCGGGTGGTGCGCTGCGGCACGGACCAGGGGACGGGGGCGGATGCGGTCATGCGGGAGGCCCTTCGGCGAGGAGGCGCACCGGCCCGGCGGCTGCGGGACGGGGCCGGTGGTCCGGACCACTCGATTCTAGGGAACGATCTCCGCGGGACCGTTGTTGTCATGACGCAGTTGTATTCTCGTTCAAGCGTCGCGCCATCGCGGGCGCTGCACCGACCTCTGACCAGGACCATGACATGACCTCCACCTCGTCGTCCGCACGGACGATCTCCGCCCTCCCGCCCGTCGAGGGCACGCCCGTCGACGCCGCGGGCGGTGGCGACGTCCGCCGCATCGGGGTGGACATCGGCGGCACAGCCATCAAGTACGCGCTCGTGGACCCGGTGCGCGGCGTGGTCGTCGGGCCGCTGCGGCGGATCCTCACGCCGTCCCCGGCCACGCCGGACGCCGTGGTCTCCGCCCTGCGGGCGGCGCTGGCGGAGCTGAGCGCCGGGCCCGACGCCGTGGACCCGCGCAGTCCCGTGGGCGTGGGCGTGCCGGGCATCATCGACCGCGGCATCACCCGCTCCGCCGTGCACCTGGACGACTCCTGGCTCGGCCGGCACGCCGGCCAGCTGCTCAGCGCCGGGCTGGGCCGCGACGTCGCCGTGCTCAACGACGCCGACGCCGCCGGGCTGGCCGAGGCCCGCTTCGGGGCCGCCCGGGGGGTGGGCGGCACCGTCCTGATGATCACGCTGGGCACCGGCATCGGCTCGGCGCTGTTCCACGACGGGCAGCTGCTGCCCAACACCGAGCTGGGTCACGTGGACCTGGGCGGCCGGGACGTCGACGGCTGGGCCGGCGCCTCCGCCCGCGTGGCGGAGGGCCTCGACTGGCCGACGTACACGGACCGGCTCCAGCGCTACCTCGCCCACCTGGAGACCCTCGTCTCCCCGGACCTCATCGTGCTGGGCGGGGGCATCAGCGAGCGGCACCAGCACTTCCTGCCGCAGCTGCGGCTGCGCGCCCGGATCGTCCCCGCCCAGCTGCGCAACGCGGCCGGCATCATCGGCACCGCCCGCCAGGCGCACCTCGGCCGCTTCGTGATGCAGTAGCTCCCGGCGGGCCTGTCGCCGTCCGCGCGGCGCCGCTACGGTGAGCGGACGACGACGCCGACCCGCAGGAGGCTGGACCCATGACCGAGAACCCGCTCACCGACGCCGAGACGGCTCTGCTGCGCCGCTCCGTGGAGCTCGCCGCCGCGGCGCGGGAGGCCGGCAACCACCCGTTCGGGGCCCTGGTCGCCGACGAGTACGGCGAGATCGTGGCGGAGGCGTGGAACAACGCGCTGCCCCCGGACGGGGACCCGACCCAGCACGCCGAGCTGCGCGCCGTCGCCGCCGCGGTCCGGGCGATCGGGCCCGAGCAGATGCGCCGGGCCACGCTGTTCACCAGTGCGGAGCCCTGCGCCATGTGCACCGGCGCCGCGTACTGGACGGGGGTGGGCCGCATCGTCTACGGCCTCGCGGAGTCCTCGCTGCTGGCGCTCACCGGCGCGCACGAGCAGAACCCCACCCTGGACCTGCCCTGCCGGGAGGTGCTGCGCCACGGTCAGCGGGAGATCGCCGTGCTCGGCCCGCTGCTCGAGGACGAGGCCGCCCGGGTGCACGACGGGTACTGGGTCTGACCCGGGACCGCTCCGGGCCGTCCGGTCCGCCTCGCCGTCCGCGGCCCAGGCGGCGAGGCGGACGCATTCCGGTGGGTCAGTGCCGCACCGCGGCGGGACGCCCGGCGGTGAGCGCGCCCAGCGCGCCGGCGGCCAGCAGGCCCGTCAGCACCAGCCCGACCACCCCGGCCAGGGCCACCGGGACGCCGGCGGTCTCCCCGTAGCCGGCGAGGACCGCGCCGGCGAGGGCGTGCGGCGCCGCGGCCTCCGCGAACGAGTAGGCCAGGGCCACCGACTCCAGTCCGTCCGGAGCGGAGGAGGCCACCGCGGAGAGCGCGGCCGCGCACAGCAGGCCGGCACCGGTCACGCCCAGTGCCCCGCGGCGGGCGCGGGCCGGGGCGAGCGGGCGGGTGTCGACGGCGGCCAGCCCCGGGGCCACGGCCAGGACCAGGGACAGGACGGCCACGGTGATCACGGCCTCCCCGACCCCGATCAGGGCGTGCACCCCCAGCATGGAGGCGGCCAGTCCGCCGGCGTCCACCGGTACGGTGCCGCCCACGGCGTACAGGCCGGAGAAGACCAGGGCGGCCGCCGGCACGGACAGCACGGCACCGAGCCCTGCCGCCGTGCGCGGCGCGGACCGGCCGAGCGGACGGGTCAGGAGCCTGCCCACGGCCCAGGCCACGGCCACCCCGACGACGGCCATCAGCGTCACGTTGGTGCCCAGGGCGGTGAGCCCGCCGTCGGCGAAGACGAGTGCCTGCACGGCCAGCACCACGGTCACCGAGAGCACGCCGAGCCACGGGCCCAGCAGCGCCGCGGCCAGGGCGGCGCCCAGGAAGTGACCGCTGGTGCCCGGCAGCACGGAGTAGTTGACCATCTGGGCGGCGAAGACGAAGCCCGTCACGGCCGCGGCGAAGCCCAGTCGGTGGACGGACGCCTGCTGCCTCACCTGCCAGGCGGCCACGGACACCCCGGTCAGCGCCACGGCGGCCGTGGTCGTGCTGACTGCCGGGTCGAGGAAATGGTCCGGAACGTGCATCGGGGAACCGCCCTTCGGGATCGCACTGGACCGGTCTCGGGTGAGACCGGTGCGATCCCGATGGTGCCAAGCCCGTGTTTCGCCGGGATGACGGACGGCGTCGGCAGGTGACGATGACGGACGACGACAACCGGTGCCGCCGGACGGCGCCCGTGGGCGGCCCGCGTCGTGGGACGTGTCCGGACGACCGGCGGACCGGCCACGGTGTCTCGGGGGACGTCGGGCGGGTTGCCGGGAACCCGGGTCAGGGCCCGTCAGGCGGGGTGCGGGGGCTCCTCGGGCCGGCAGGAGTCGTCGCCCACGTCCTCGGCGGCGTCGACGGCCTCGGCCATGGCGTGCAGGAAGGCGGTGACGGTGGCGGCCTGGTCCGGGTCCAGGGCCCGGGCGGCGGCCAGCATGCGTTCGTGCATCCGGCCCAGGGTGGTGCGCACCTCGCAGTCGGCCTCGGCGGTGGCCACGATCACCAGGGCGCGGCGGTCGGTGG